>CAZMIS010000472.1:0-3352 GCA_964566325.1 uncultured Anaerolineales bacterium | reverse complement strand
CGTGGCCATCGCCACGGCGGGGCTGACGCTGGAGGTTGCGACCGCGACCGCGACGGTCCCGGCCGTCATCGTGCCGCCGGCCCCCGAGTGCGCGCCGCGCCAGGCCGGCTCCGTGCCGCTGGCCGGACCGCGCGGCCTCGTCAGCGGGACCGGGGGCTTCTATGCCGGGCTGTTCGAGGGCAGCGCGGTGGCGCTGATCGACGGGCAGCGCACCTCTCCGTTGTGGCAGCAGCCGACCGGGCCGGGCCGGACCAACGGCGTGGCCCTGTGGGGCAACATCCTGGTGACGAGCAACCGGGACCAGGGGACCGTGACGATCCACGATGCCGCGACGGGCGCCCAGCGCGCGGTGCTCCCCGTGGGCAGCCTGCCGTGGGGCATCTCGGCACACGACGGCCGGGCCTATGTCGCCAACTTCGGCGATAACAGCGTCTCGGTCATCGACCTGGTGAGCCGCAAGGTGATCGCGACGACGCCTGTGGGTGTCTCACCCGTGACGTCGATCGTCGCGGGCGACGTCTACGTGCTGCACCTGAACGGCGCCATCACGCGGCTCGCCGCCGGGGGCAAGGTGCTGGGCACGGCCAGCGTGGGCCTGGACCAGACGCGCGGGATCGCGTTCGATGCGATCCGGCAGCGCTTCTACGTCACCAGCGAGAGCGGCGCCATCCTGGCGCTCGATGCTGCGTCGCTAACCCCAACCAGGCGCATCACGCTGCCCGGGCAGGCCTACGCGGTGGCGGTGAACGCGGGCACGGGCCGTGTCTTCACGGTCGACCCGCACAACGACCGGCTCTACGTGATCGATCCGGACGACGCGGCGGTCATCGCGCTGCCGCTGCCGCCGCAGGGCGACGCGCAGGGCGGGCAGGGCATCGCCGTCTGGGACAATCGTATCGCGGTCGCGAACTACGCGGCCAACAGCGTCACCTTCTTCGACGATAACGTGTGCGCCGCGTTGCTGACCCCTCTGCCTGAGTCGGCCACGGCCACGGCCACTGCCACCCTCGTTTCGCCTACGGCGACCCGCACGCCATCCGTCACCCCGAGTCAGGCGCCGACCAGGACTCCCACCCGGACGCCGTCACCGACGCCGAGTCGGACACCGAGCCGGACGCCGACACCGAGCCGGACGCCGGCGCCAAGTCCCACCGCATCGCCCACGCCCGCGGTCGTCCGGGCCAAGATCGAGATCGTCTGGCCGCACGGCGGAGCGACGGTCCAGGAGGCCGCAAAGGCGAACATCACGGCCTACCTGCTGGCAGGCGATGGCAGCGGCCCTGCCCGCACCCTGCTGGACAGCGTGCCGTGCGACTGGACGCCGACCGTGAAGCTGTGGAGCGCGCTGAACAACCAGCCCGCGAAGCTGATCGGCGTGGGCCAGAAGCGGATGATGACGACCGGCGGCCGCTCGTTCCCCGCGTGGGACTTCAACGACGTGGATGTGTCGGCCGCGCGCGATCCGGTGAACAAGCTGACTTTCTTCGCCACGGTGGACGGCGTGACCACCCTGAGCAACGTGTGGATTCATGCGGCAGATGCCCGGACGATGTTCCCGCAGCAGGACGTGCCCACGGACGTGACGCGGTTCCGGCCCGCAGCGGTGGATGCCCGGATCGAGATCGTGTGGCCCCATGACAACCTGCCCGTGGCGCAGGCCAGGTCGGCCAACGTGACGGCCTATCTGTTCAACGCGGGCACCATGCGGGCGATCGCGCCGGACGGCGCCTGGCAGCCCCTCGTGCGGCTGCATTGGAGCCTGAACAACGAGCCCGAGGCCGCGCCCGGCACGGGCGTCGTGGGCGTGCCGCGCACGATGGACGCGGGCAACGGGGTCAAGTTCCTGGCGTGGGACTTCAACGACATCGACGTGAGCCTGGCCAACGACCCGCTGAACCGGCTCACCTTCTGGGTCACGGTGGACGACATCACGACGTACAGCTCGGTCTGGGCGCACGGCGCGGACGCGCGGACCATCTTCCCCCAGCCCGACGTCCTGAACGCCTGCAAGTAGGGGCCGGCCGGCGGAGCATCCTGAGCGGCGGGCCGCGGCAGCACCCAGAAGCGAGCATCCTGAGCGGCGGGCCGCAGCAGCACCCAGAAGCGAGCATCCTGAGCGGCGGGCCGCAGCAGACTGCGGCCCGGAGTCGAAGGAGCGGAGCGTCCAACTGCCAATGCCGCACCCTTCGAATGCACTCCGCCGCCCTGGCTGACGGGCGGCTCCGTTCCGCTCAGGGTGCTTGCAGCCTCATCGCCGGATCGCCCAGCAGGTTGAAGGTGAGGAGGATGTCGCGCACGCCGCCCTGGAGGGGAGGCAGCGCACGTTGGGCCTCGAGCACCCGGTCGCCCAGCGCGGCCAGCCCCTCTTTGGCCAGCGCATCGGCCAGGCCCAACGCCAGCAGCCGCTGGTCGGTCAGCACGGCCGCACTGCTCGGCACCAGGGCCGCGACCGCGCCGCCGCCCTGCCGGCGCAGCAGCGTCTCGCCCAGCGAGACGGTCGTGGGGTGCTCGAAGAAGCCACTCAGGCACGTCACGGTGAAGACGATGGGCAGCCGGTCGCCGTTCTCCAGGCCGCTCACCTCTTCGACGCTGAACACCTTCTCCTGCGCCCAGAGCGTGATGCTCCCGTGGCCGAAGTAGCCGATCAGCCCCGTGCCGTCCCGGAACGCGTCCCGCAGTGCGCTGCGCGTGGCGCTGCCATCGTCGTCCACCACCACCTGGCGCGTGCGGTAGGGCGTGAGCTTCTCCGCAAACGCGCGGGTCTCGTCTGCGAAGCCCGGCTCGTCATTGTCCGCCACGATGAGCGCGTCCCGCCGCCACGCCAGATCGCCCCCCTGCGTCTCGTACGCTAGCGTCTTCTCCACCATCGCGGCCAGCTGCCCGGCCGTCTGCGCGGGGAGGCGGCCCACCGCCAGCGCGGGCTGCGCGGTCGGGCCGTCGTCCGGAAGGGCATACCACACATCGGACCCGGTCCAGCCCGAGAAGGCCGTGTAGACGCTCTGCGTCGGCACGAGGTCGGCCTCTGTCCCGCCTGCCAGCCCGAGCGGATCGTAGCTCGCATCGCCGGCCAGGAGCAGGTAGCGCGGCGCAGGGGGCGTCCACTGGCCCATCGCGTGGCGGACGAGCGCCTGGATGGCCGCGGGATCCGTGCGGCCGTGCGTGAACGCGTCGTAGACCTGCTCTGCGTCCACCACCGCGACGCGCAGCCCCTGGGCCGCGCGCGCGGCCACCAGCGGCGCCAGCGCATCGCGGAACTGCGGCACGGTGACGATCAGCAGATCCGCGCCCCCCGGCCAGTCGGGCAGCGTGCTCGCCGCGGGAGGGCGGATCGCCAGGGGCGCGCGCACCTCAG
>CAZMIS010000471.1:0-3356 GCA_964566325.1 uncultured Anaerolineales bacterium | reverse complement strand
CCGCTTCGTGGGCCGCGACCTGGATGTGCTGGAGATCGAGCGCCGGCTGTTGGGCGACGGTGTGGGCGCGGACGCCGAAACGGCGCAAAACATCCTCCTGCTGCGCGGCATGGGCGGCGCGGGCAAGACCGCCCTGCTGCGGCACCTGGGGTGGTGGTGGCAGCGCACCGGATTCGTGGGTCAGGTCTTCTACTTCGGTTACGACCAGCGCGCCTGGAACCGCCAGCAGATCATGGACGCGATCGCGCGGCAGCTGCTGGGCGAGGTCGCGTACAAGGCGTACTTCCAGCCGCTGGACGAGGAGGCCCGCCAGACATTGCTCGCAGGGCGGCTGGCCGGTGCGCGCCACCTGCTCATACTCGACAACCTGGAGTCAGTCACCGGCGCGGAACTGGCCATCCAGCACACCCTGTCGAAAAAGGAGCAGGCCGGCCTGCTCCGTTTCGTCGCGGCTCTGGTCGGCGGCCAGACGCTGGTGCTCCTGGGCTCGCGCGGGAGCGAGGCGTGGCTGGCGCCGGACACCTTCGCGAACAACGTCTACACCCTGCCGGGGCTCGACCCGGAGGCCGCGTCCGAGCTGGCGGACCTGATCCTGGCCCGTCACGGCGCCGCGCAGTACCGCAAGGACTTGGACCTCGGCCGGCTGCTCAAGCTCTTGGAGGGCTATCCGCTGGCGCTGGAGGTGGTGCTGTCCAATCTGGCCCAGCAATCGCCGGCCGAAGTGCTGGCCAGCCTCCTCAGCGGCGCGTCGGGCCTGGACGCGGGCGAGATCGACCTGGCCAGCCCGGACATTCAGAAGAAGACGCAGAGCATCCTGGCCTGCATCAGCTACTCGCACTCCAACCTCGCCCCCGAGGCCCAGGCGCTGCTATTGTGCCTGGCGCCGTTCACCGGCGTGATCTACCTGGGCGGGCTGGCCGCATACACTGAAGCGCTGCAGCGGCAGCCCAGCCTGAGCGGCCTGCCGTTCGACCGCTGGGGCGAGGTGCTGGAGCAGGCGATGAACTGGGGTCTGCTCGCGCCGAGCGAAATCGAGGGCTTCTTGCGCATCCAGCCCACTCTGCCTTACTTCCTGCGCAGCCGGCTGGCCGCGCCCGAGCAGGCCGCATTGCGCGGGGCGGTGGAGACCGCGTTCCGCGATCACTATGATCAGCTGGGAGGTGCTCTGATCGGTCTCCTTCTTTCCAAGGATGCCGGGAAGCGACAGGCCGGCCAGGCATTTACCTCCCTTGAGTTCGAAAACCTGGCGACGGCGCTGGACCACTGCCTCGCCGCTCACAAGTCGCTGTATAACACCTACGGCTGCTTGACCAATTTCATCGACACCACGCAGAACCATCGCTTGGGTCTCGAGCTAGGGCAGCGCGTGCAGGCGCGCCTGGCGCAACTCGATGTTGACCTCCTGCCCAAGGAGATTCTGGTCGAGCTGGCGCGCGTGACCGGCGACATCGGCACCCGGCAGTTGATGCTCAAGCACTACGATCAGGCTGCCAGATCGTACGCCATCGCGCTGGAGTTGGCGGGCAAATCGCCAGATCTGGCGCCGAAGGACCGCGTGACGTTGTTTGGGGCTACTTACCATCAACTGGGGATGGTGGCCGAGGAGCAGCGGCAGTGGGCGCAGGCCGAGGGCTACTACCAGCAGGCCCTGGCCCTCTTCGTCGAGTTCAACGACCGCTACTCGCAGGCGTCCACCTACCATCAACTGGGGATGGTGGCCGAGGAGCAGCGGCAGTGGGCGCAGGCCGAGGGCTACTACCAGCAGGCCCTGGCCATCAAAGTCGAGTTCAACGACCGCTACTCGCAGGCGTCCACCTACCATCAACTGGGGATTGTGGCGCAGGCGCAGCGGCAGTGGGCGCAGGCGCGGGATTACTTACTCAAAGATCTCGAAATCTCAGTTGAGTTCAACGATACACACGGTGTTAGCATCACTGTGCGCTCCCTGGCGCGCGTGTGGCGCGCGTCCGGTGATGCGACGCTGCCCGCCGCGGTGGCCGCAATCATGGGAGTGGCGCCCGATGATGCCCTGCGCTTGCTGGCCGCGGCTGCGCCGGCTGAGCAATGACGCATTTTGAGGAACGGTTCTCTGTAGCCCTGCGGCTGGTCAAGATGTACCCGCGTGGCAAGCCGGCCCGGCGGAATCCAGTCTCCCAGTTTTTAGGGCAGTGACCGCAATCCCAAGCTCGTGCATTTCTCCCGAGATAAGTCATTTGCCTCGGGGAATCAGCCAAATTTCAGATACCCGCGGCAGTTCTGCGCTTTGTGGCACAATGCGGGACTGTGCTATACTCCGTCTGGCAAGTAGCATTGATAGTCAAAGCAAAGCCCCGGCAGTCTGGACGTCGACAGACGCCACCACACGGGGCACGTCCAGAGCAAGGGGTGCCCTGACAGCCAGCTTGTAAGTGAATGGGCCGCCCTGGGTCAAGCCGTGGGCGGCTTTTCGATTCCTCGTCCACAATGAGTTCGCCAATGAACGGTGTCAAGTCCAAACAACGCGTCGCCGACCACGGCGAAGTCTTCACCCCGCCGTGGATGGTGGAGGCGATGCTCGATCTGGTGAAGGACGAGACCGAGCGCATCGATGCTCGCTTTCTGGAACCGGCCTGCGGCAATGGCAACTTCCTGACCCAGATCCTGCGCCGCAAGCTGGCCGCCGTTGAGCGCAAGTATGGCAGGTCCGACTTCGAGCGGCGGCACTATGCGCTGCTCGCGCTGATGTGCACCTACGGGATCGAGCTGCTGGCTGACAACGTCGCGGAGTGCCGCGCCAACATGCTGGAGATCCTCGCCGGGTATCTGCACCTGGAGGAGGCGGACGAGTTCTTTCGCGCCGCGTCCCACGTCCTGGCCCAGAACCTGGTGCACGGTGATGCGCTCAAGATGCGCACCGACGACGACCAGCCCATCACCTTTGCGGAATGGGGCTACCTGGGCAAGGGCAAGTACCAACGCCGCGACTTCCGCCTCGACGCGCTCACCCTGGCGTCGTCCTTCAGCGCACCAGACTCGCTATTCGCCCACGTGGGCAAGCACGAGATCTTCACGCCGACAAAGACCTACCCGCCGCTGACCGTGAGCGACCTGGCCGCCGCGGCGACTGGCGCGCCCCCGCAGGAGGCTGCATGAGCGCTCAGGCTGGTTTTGCGCTGCGCGGACGCAACCCCGATGTGCTGACGTGCATCGCCAACCTCTCCAACGACGAGGTCTTTACGCCGCCGGAGTTCGCCAATCGGATGCTGGATACGTTGGCCGAGGCGTGGGCCGCGGATCACGGCGGCGCGAACCTCTGGGCGGACAAGACGGTGCGTTTCCTCGACCCCTGCACCAAGACGGGCATCTTCCTGCGCGAG
>CAZMIS010000470.1:0-3358 GCA_964566325.1 uncultured Anaerolineales bacterium | reverse complement strand
TACACCAAAAATTTTTTAAATATTATTCACAACTTTCCCCTTCCAATTTTGGATTATATTCCCAGTGCCACGGTTCATCTGTTGTTTCATAAAAACCATATTTTTCGCCATTTTTTCTCATCCAATCCAACCTTGCTCCTCCATCATTCCAAAACCAAATAAAATCTAATGCTCTTCCTGTATGGTGAACACTTACTTTTGGTGGATCTGCTGGTTCACAAGTGCAAGAACATTCATCACTTGGACAAGTTCCCGTTACCAAATACTCTTTGTATGCATCATATAAAACCTGTTGTCTTTCGTATGATCTATACATTGATGAAATTCCCAAAATATACCCTTCTTTTGCCGCATCATCAATCATTTTAATCAAAACTTCCAAAACTCTATCATCAAATTGATTTTCACTGCCGGAAAAATATTTACTAGGTATTGTCCCAACATTATTTGGATATTTTTTTGACAAATCATATCTTGTCCCGTCACTTTCAGTCGAAATTCTACCGCCTCCTGTTGTTGGTTCAAATATCGGTAATCTTATTCCGTTTCTAGTTACATAACAAATTCCGTCAATTGTTTCCCCGTCATCATCTCCCGGTGTGACCTGCCCCGCCAATGTATTTGGTGGCACCAAGCTCGAAATCGAGCCACTCATAAAAATTGAATAAAGTAATATTCCTCCAATTACCAATATCAAAAAAATTGCCATTCCTTTTGCCGTCGCCATCATCAATGCCTTCGACCCCAGTTTAGTTAAATTTTCACCAATAGTTACGCCATTTTTAAGCAAACTGTTGCCCGCCTTTCCCAAAGCATCTCCTACCTCTCTTTTTATTCCCGATGGACTTATATTCAATCCATCCCTTATTTTATTTCCAATATTATTACCTGCTTTTCCCAAATTATTTCCCAAATTTGAAATTGTTTGTATTGCTCCACCGGCTCCTCCCTGCTGTATTCCTCTAAAAGTTGATCCGATATCACCAAAAAAACTCTTCACTCCAACTTGCATTCCGCTCGTCGGCACCATTCTAATTTCATTCCATACATTCCTAAAAATTAATTGATTCCCAAAAACTGGTCTATTCATTCCAATTCTAGAAAAAATATTTTCAATATTTTGAGAAAATTGTATTCTGTTTAAAAAATAAGGCCGAGATTCAAAATAATTTGCTAATTTTTCCGTTTTTCTTATTATTGGCAGTGAATATGGGACGGGAATCTTTTCTTTTATCATCTGTCCCTTCATCATCTTAAAATTTTCCAACCAATCTTTTATCGGGAGATTTTTCTTTTTTACTGGATGAAAAGATTCAGCGATAAACTCGGAATAATTTTTAACAATTCTTTTTTGCTCTCTATTTTCCGGAATAAATTTATTTAAAATATTTTTTTGAATTACCTCTTTCATCACTTGGTTTTCGTACTTATTTATCAACTCTTTATTTTCGTTTTTATATTTCTCTAATTCCAAATGAGCTTTTTTCAAAACCATTTCAATCTTTTTATCTTCTACTCCGCTTGTTTTTTTAATTTCTTCTATTGCTTTGCTACTTTCTCCGGTAAACGCCAGAACCTGCTTTTCTATCAAATCTAAAATTCTATATCTATTTTTCTCAATAATTCCCCTTAAAACCAAATTGTCTTTTATGTCTTTTCTGAATAAAAGTGCCGCATATAAATTTTCTTTAAAATTCTTGTCCCCTAAATAAGCGATATTTCTTCTAAATTCATCATCAACAACTCTGATTAAATCACGGTTTATGTCACCTGTTATCAATTGCAATATTTTATTCTCTACTGCTATATTTTTCGGATTTACCGGCAAATCAACAATTTTCTGATAAACAATTTCCTTGTATTTTATTTTTTCTTCCTTTGTTGCTCCGGTTTCTTTTGTTCCTTCCTCAACAATAATTTCTGCCTTCTTTACCGCCTCATTTTTATTTTCATTAAATTTAATTACTTCCTTTTTAATTACATCTACCACTTCCTTGTCTTTGACAAATATTGTTTTGGCAATTTTTTCTGTTGCTTTTTCCGGATCCAGATTTTTCAAAGATTCTTTTATGTTTTCTTCCTGTTCTTTGGACAAATCTTCAATTTTTATTGCCTCTTTCAACCCCTTTATTGCTTCATTTTCGGCTTCCTTATATAAATTTATTTCTTTATCCAACAAATCTTTTGCCGTGTCAAATCTTTTCAACTCGTTCTCAATATATTCGGTGGTAATATTTTTTTCTTCCTTAATTTCTACTTCTTCCAAATCCAATGCCAAAAATTCTTTTACTGGTTTTAACAACTCTTCCTTTCCTCCCAATTCTTTTACCACATTTTTAGCTACTTTATCTATTTTTCCTTCTACTTTATGTCTGACACTAAATTGTTCCACATAATTTTTGATCAACTTTGCCATTGCCTCCTGTCCTTGTCTTGTATTTATTTCTTTTTCATATTTTTTTACCAAGTAATCCAAGGTAATCTTGTCGATCATCTTTCCCTCGCTTATTATTTGTTTTATTTCACTTTCCATGACTGATTCCGTATTTTCCACTTTTTCCATATCACCCAAAACAGCGATTAAATCATCAAAACTTTTTATTTTATTTAAATATTCGTAACCGTTCGTCTTTAGCATCTGCATAGCCGACGCTACCTCAAAGACATCTCCCGAAAACTTGATTCCACTATCACGAAGTTTTTCTAATTTTTCAATATCAATTGCCATTTATAAAATTATACTATTCCATCCCCAAATAATTTATCGTAATCCATTTTAGATTTATCATTTGCTTGCCCGCCTGACTGCGGAGCTGTCGGCGTGGCCGGAGAATCTTGTTTTGATTCCCCTTTCGTCAAAGGGGCTTGTCCTGAGCCTGCCGAAGGATCTTCTACCGGTTTCCCTGTTTTTGCATCAAAAGCCTTTTTTTCCAACTGTATCTTCGCCAATGGCACAGAATTTACTGGTTTTTGTTCCCCTTTCGTCAAAGGGGAAAGCCCCCCGCCGCTGCGGGGGGAAGGAGATTTAGAAACCGCCGCTGCGGGGACAGAGGGATTTTGAAATACAGGTTGTGTTTTTTTCTGCAATTGCGGTGGCTGCGGTATTTTTGGTTCCGGCGTTTGGTTAATAAATATTGGTTTTTGTGTCAAAGGTTTGTTGCTGGGCATTGGTGGTATTTTATTGGCACTTTCAATTAATTTTTTTAATTCATCCAATTTATTATCTTTAAATTCCTCTATCTTTCGGGCATTATCATCCTCTACCGTTTTTTTATGTTCTTCCAATTTTACCTTTTCTTTCTCTTCCAACTCCTGAATTTTTTGTCTTATCGGTATCACCACCTCCTCACTTGGTTTT
>CAZMIS010000469.1:0-3368 GCA_964566325.1 uncultured Anaerolineales bacterium | reverse complement strand
CCACAACGCAAATGTGGCCGCGGCGAGGAGCGCCGATGATTAGTTGGAGTAGATGCCAGTGTTTGCGACGGTAGCGCCGCTGCCAGGGGCGCCAGAGCGGGGTTGTGGACCGCGATGGGGGATGACTGGGGGCGGCTGGGCAGGGCCATGGGCCAGAAAGGCGTCATCCGGCGTGTCGGGGGGTGCCGTTCCGAGGGCAGGGGCAATCGGGTGCGGTTGGGCCAAGTCATGATGGGCTTGGAGGCCCGTGAGTGCGGCGAGCCAGTGCAGGCACAGGTTGGCCAGGAGCAAGCTTGGTGTGTTTGCGCATGCGGACCGTCAGGTAGAGCACGCGCCACCTCGCTTACGCACAAGCTCGGGCGTTCCGTATACGGAGGCCGCCTGTTGGGGTCGGTCGTCGTCAACCAGGACGACAAGGAGTTCACTTTCGGCCTGTGAACTGAGATCTGCCAGGCTTTCCCCTAACCTGTCGGATCGTCAGGCCGCCATCCCTCCCCGCCATGCGCGACCGAAAGCATGCGTTGAGCGCGGGCGAGCGTCGCGCAGCCCTCGTGGTCAGTGGTGAGGTTGTCCGCTACGGCCGCCTGCCCCGCGCACCCGACGCTGGCGCGCCCGAGCTGGCGCGCCTTCGCGACGGGTCAGACGCGCACCGCAATTGACCCGATTGGCCGGCCCCTCAGTAGTGTACCTCGATGCCGCCAAACCCAAACTGCTTGTTCTTCTCCGTCATCTGGATGAAGTATCGCAGGCGCTTCTCGAACTCCTGCGGCCTCTTGCGCGCCGCGTCGATGAAGGCAATGCGGATGCGGATGTACGCCGGCGAAAAGCCTCCAACGTTCTGCCAGGCCGCCTGGCTGGCCACGAGCGCCTCGAGGATGTCCGGCGGAATCTCGAACGCCTCTTCGTCCAGGACATCCCCCAGGGTGGCCAGCACCTCTTCGACGACCTTCCCCTGCCTGACCAGGGCTCTCAGCCGCTCCTTGTTCGCCTGGGAGTATGGACTCTTGGGCTTCCGCACTGAGAATCTTTGAGCGAAGCTGTCCTCGTCGATAGACCTGACCGTGCTGTCGATCCAGCCGAAGCAGAGCGCCTCCTCCACGGCATCATTGTAGGGGATGCGCGGCTTGCCGGAGTGCTTCTTGTAGTAGACGAGCCAGACCTCCGTCTCGGACTGGTGGTGCTTCTCCAGCCAGGTGCGCCACTCTTCGCGAGTGGTGACATACAGCATCTTGTTCTCGTCTGGGTGGCGTGTCATGGTCGATCCATGTCCCGCATGTCGCAGCATATGCGGACCCGGACGATCAATCTGCAGCGAGGCGCTGCGGCAGGTCACCTGCGCGACGGACCCTCGCCCTCGCCGGAGTCAGCACTGTTGTACCACCGTTGTGTGGAGGACGGCAGGTGTGGAGCGGAAGGAGGTGGCGCGCGGCGCGCCTCGCAAAACAGCCCCGCGATGATCCGTCAGATCCCCAGCACCTCCACTAACCCCGCCCCGCCATCTACCCGTACCCGATCGCCGGTTTTCAGCCGCGCTGTGGCGTTCCCGCAGCCCACCACCGCCGGGATGCCCAGTTCGCGGGCAACGATGGCGGCGTGGCTGAGCGGTGCGCCCAGGTCGGTGACGATGGCGGCGGCGCGCGGGAAAAGCGGCGTCCAACCGATATTGGTCATCGTCGTGACCAGCACCTCGCCGACCTGCAGTTGGGGACTGTCTTCCAGGCTCTCCAGGCGGCGCACAGTCCCTTCAACCACGCCCAACGCGCCCGCTGCACCGTGGATGATGTTTGGATCGCCGGCAACGGGCTGGCCGGCAGGGCCGCGTGCGTCGTAGAGATCGCTGCGCCGGTGGGGGTCAGCCGCCCAGGCGAAGGGGTCGAAGCGGCCGCAGATGAGGGTGGGATAGGGCGGCAGGTCCCGGTAACGCTCGTAGGTCTCCCGGCGGAGGGGGATTAACCGGAGGGGCGCCTCCTGGCCCGCGAGCCCCGCGAGCACTTCATCGATGGTCAGGAAGAACACGTCCTCGCCGATCCCCAGCAGCTCCCCGGCACGCAAGGCAAACGCGCGAATGACTATCATCCCGCGCGTCCCTTCCGAGCGCACGATCTCGCGCTGTTGCGTGTCTCGGGCCACCTTCTCCAGGCGGCGCCGCATCGCCCTCGCCTTGCGTGGGTATCGCTGACGAAAACGCTCCCAGGCGGCTTCGTAGGCGGCGCGTTGGCGTGCTAACATGGGCTCGACATCCACGGGAGTTTCTGCCCATTCGGCCAATTGGCGATCAAGCCAGCCGGGATCCTCCAGCGGACGGGGCCAGGCGGCTTCACCCTCGTTGACCCCACGATGGCCGTAGGCTTCCAGGTAGGCCTCGCGGCTCATCTCCCCGCGCAGCACCTGCTCCAGGCCGGCCATCGGCCCCAGGCTCTCCAGCCGGGTGGATGACACGCCGCCCAGGTTCGAGAGCAGGGCGTTGGCATCCTCCGCACCGGCCAGGTCACGCAGGTCTTGCTCCAGCTGCACCTGCGCGCCCGATGACGCCGCGACGATGTGGAACATCGCATCGCGGTAATGTGAGGCGATCTCGTGCCGCCACACGTCTGCCAGCTCCCTCCCCTTGCTGATCTGGCTGATGCGCGACTGCAACGCGTTGCAGGCCTGCCGGTTCTGCGCCAGGAAGCCTGGCGCCCGCCGGCGATACTGCCGAAACTGCCACATGCTGCGCAGCAGGCTAGGCCATACAACCTGGTTCCACTCCGCCTTGGAGAGCGGGAGCATGGGAATAGCCATCTCGGGCGGGATCCGGCCCCACCAATTGGCCATCTGGTCGTAAGTCCGGTGCGCGTCGCCCTTGAACATGCGCGCAAAAGCTGAAACCTGCACGCTGATATTCGCATAGAAACGGCCGCCGATGATCCCATTGAGCGGGGTGTTCTTGACCGTCATCGCCGGGCCGCCGATCTTATCCAGGTACGGACGCAGCGACGCGGTGAAGGGCGTGAGCACCTCGGGTTGGGCCTCCATGAGGTTCGTGGCCGACCATAGGAAGTTGCCCTTCAGCGTGTCGTTCCACTGAGCAGTGATGGGGTCATAGCCGTTCAGGCTGCTGATGGGACGCGCCTGCAGGATGAACAGCCTGTCACCCACAGCCGCCCACTCGATGTCCTGCGGGCTGCCCAGTTCGTTCTCGACTTCATGCGCCTCGCGGTGCAGTTTACGGGCAACCTGGCTGAGCTCCGGCGGGCCATTGTAGACGCCATCGGGCCGCTCGAAGGTAAACGCCGCCCCCGAAACCTGCCCGGAGACCAGTTTGTCGCCCAACCCAGGAACGAAGTTGCCCGTCATTTGCATCAGATTCCCGGTCAGCGGGTCGGCGG
>CAZMIS010000468.1:0-3371 GCA_964566325.1 uncultured Anaerolineales bacterium | reverse complement strand
ATCGACGCCGCCGATAAGGCGTCGGCGGGGAAACAAGGATGTCAAATGCCCTTCTGGCGCGCCTATTATCACCTTATCTGGGCCACCAAAAACCGCGAACCTCTCATCACACCAGGGATTGAGAGGCAGTTGTATGCGCACCTGATTCACGTTGCGGCTGACCTGGGTAGTTACGTGTACGCCCTGGACGGCTGGACCGACCACGTCCATATGGTCGCCGCAGTTCCACCCCACCTCGCAATCTCCACCTTCATCAAGCGCCTCAAGGGCGCGTCGTCACATGGGATAAACTTGAGCGGGAACAACGATTACTTTGCTTGGCAGCGGGGTTACGGGGCTCTCACGCTGGGCCAGCGCCAATTGCAGGATGCAGTGGAGTATGTGAGGCGGCAGAAGCAACATCATCGCGACGTCACCACCATTTCATGGCTGGAGCGCATCGCAGAGGTCGATGAAGGCCCAACGACGCTCCGTCCAGTGGAGGATTTACGATCTGCCACCGTCCTGCGCGAAAACGGGCCAATCTACCTTGAGCCCGATGACGTCGCTTTCTAAAGGACCTTTTCTCCAACCGGCTTCAGCCGGTTTCCCGCCTCCTATCAGCCGGCGGTTTCAAACCGCCGGCGCACGCGCCGTCCCGTGCCTTACTCCCCATACGCCAGCCCGGTCCCGATGCGGTAGAAACCGCAGCGCTGGTAGACCCGGCTGGCGTTGTCATCCGCGGCGGTGAGAAACGCGGTGTGGACGCCGCGGGCGAACGCGTCCGCGGCGAGCACGGCGGTCAGGGCCGCGGCGATGCCCCGGCGCCGGTGCGCGGGCAGCGTGGCGATGCCCACCAGCTCGGTGAAGCCGTCGATCGGCACGGTGTAGGAGCCGGCCGCCACCGGCTCATCGCCCGCGCGCACCAGGAAGCTCCCCTCGCCCGACGCCAGGCGCCGGCGCAGGTCGGCCACGCGTTCCGGCGAGACGGTCCCCAACTCATCTCCGAAGCCGCGGCTCGCGGTTTCGATGTGATCGACCAGGTTGCGCTGGGGCGAACCCGGCCCGAGACGCAGGAAGTGCAGCCCCGAGGGCGCGTCGATCGGGCGGAACGTGCCCGGCGTGCACATCAGCAACGGGTTCTCTCCCTCCAGCGGCACGCCCAATGCGGACAGGGAGGGGCCCAGCCGCGGTGCGAACTCATGGAGGAACTCGAACCGTAAGGTGCGCCCGTGCGCGGCGAAGGCCGCCCGCAACGCGTCCAGCTCCGCCGAGGTCACTTCACTCACTGGGAAGTCGGGGATGGCATAGTTGAAGAATCGGAAGTCATCGGTCTCGTGGAGATAGAGGCTGAACGGCGGACACGGATGGACCGCGTGGCTACGCGCCGCCGCGGCCCGCATGTAATCCTGTAGCTCGTGGATAGATGCCATTTCCTGTCCGCATCCGCCTACGCCAGGCGCGCCAGGCTTGCGAACTCCCCTGCCAGGAGTGGGTACAGGGCGCGATAGCGCGGGTAGTAGGCGTCGTATACCTCGGCCGCGGGGCCGGGCGCCGTGCTGCCGGTGATCCGTATGGTCCGGTCGCACGCGTCCGCCACGCTGCCATACACCCCCGCGCCCACCCCCGCGAGCAGCGCGGCGCCGAACGCCGCACCCTCGGTCACGTTCACCGTGACGATCTCAGCGCCGAACACGTCGGCCAGAATCTGGCGCCACAACGCGCTGCGCGCCCCGCCGCCGGAGACGCGGACCTGGGTCGACCCGATGCCCAGCGCGCGCATCAGCTCGAACGAGTCGCGCAGGCCGAAGCTGACGCCCTCCAGTACTGCACGCGCCAGGTGCGCCTTGCCGTGGCGCACCGTCAACCCGACGAACGCGCCGCGCGCCAGCGGGTCGGGATGGGGTGCGCGCTCGCCGGTGAGATAGGGGAGGAACAGCAATCCCTCACTGCCGGGCGGCGCCTCTGCCGCCTCCATCGTCAGAATATCGTAGACGTCGCGACCGGTCTGCTGCGCCAGGAAGACCTCGTGCTGGCCGACCGCATCGCGGAACCAGCGGAAGCTGCCCGCTGCGGAGAGCATCACGCCCATCAGGTGCCACCGGCCGGGCACGGCATGGCAGAACGCGTGCAGCCGGCCCGCCGGCTCGACGCGATACGCGTCCGACTGGGCGAACACGACGCCGGACGTGCCGACGGTGACCGAGATGACGCCCTCGCGGACGATGCCGGTGCCCACGGCCTGCGCGGCCTGGTCGCCCCCGCCCCCGATGACGGGCGTCCCGGCAAGGAGTCCCGTCGCCCTCGCCGCGTTCTCGCTGATCCGTGCGCTGGCCACGGGGGACTCCGTCACCTCGGGGAGCCAGGCGCGCGGCACATCCAGCGCGGCCAGCATCTCGTCCGACCAGCGCCGCGCGCCCACGTCGAACAGGGAGGTCCCCGAGGCATCGGAGACCTCGCCCAGGAATTCTCCGGTCAGACAATAGCGCGCGTAATCCTTGGGCAGCAGCACATGCGCGATCCGGCCGTACAGCCCGGGCTCGTGCTGCGCCATCCAGAGCAGCTTGGGCGCGGTGAAACCGGTCAGCACGGGGTTGCCGGTGAGCTGCAGCACCCGCTCCGCGCCCACACGACGCGTGATCTCGGTGCACTGATCTGCGGTGCGCTGGTCGTTCCAGAGGATGCACGGGCGCAGCGGCCGCCCTTCGGCGTCTAGCGCACACAGCCCGTGCATCTGCCCGGTCAGCCCGACGCCCGCGATGTCGCCCGCGGCCACGCCGGACCGAGCCAGCACCGCACGGATGCTCTTGACCGTGCCGTCCCAGAACAGCGCCGCATCCTGTTCGCTCCACAGCGGCCGCGGCGTCTCGAAGGGATACTCCGTCGCAGCGACGGCCACGACCCGGCCGTCCGCATCGATGAGCAGTGCCTTGGTGGCCGTCGTCGATACATCGAGGCCTAACAGGTAGGTCGCCATCTCGGGATGCTCCTTCGACCGCTCAGCGCACGCCCATCAGCAGGTCGAAGGTCAGTTGGTCGAGGCGCTCGTAGCCCATGCCGCGCGCGCCGAGGGCCTGGCGATCGAAGGGATAGGCCTTCAGCGCCGCAGCCTTCCCGCGCGAGTATGCGCCCTGGAATGACGCCATGCTGCCGTCGTCGTAGTTGATCTCCGCAAGCAATGCCTGGATTTCCCCGTCCGCGTTGAAGCGCGCGGCCTTCTCCTTCAGGATCAAATAGGAGCGCATGCTGCCGCGCGCGAAGTCCTTCACCCCGGCCGCGTCCTCCGTGCGGTACGCGTGCGAATCGAAGTGCCGCGCACCTGCGTAACCCACGTCCTCGAGGAACTTGACCAGGAAGAACGCTTGCTTCCAGTTGTGCGATCCGAAGCGCAG
>CAZMIS010000467.1:0-3374 GCA_964566325.1 uncultured Anaerolineales bacterium | reverse complement strand
ACGTATCCACCACCACCACCCGCCGCTTCTCGCTCAGCACCCGCGCCGCCTCCCGCAGCAGCGTCGTCTTGCCCACGCCCGGCCGGCCCAGCAGCAGGATGCTCTGTCCCGACGCCACGATGTCCGCCACGATCTCGATCACCCCGTACACCGCCCGCCCCACCCGGCACGTCAGGCCGATCACCTTCCCCTGCCGGTTGCGGATCGCCGAGATCCGGTGCAGCGTCCGCTCGATCCCCGCCCGGTTATCCCCCGTGAACTCGCTGATCCGCCCGATCACGTGATCCAGGTCCCCCTGCGTCACCTCCGCCGGGCTCAACACCACCTCGTCGTCCACGAACCGCGCCTGCGGCGCCCGCCCCAGGTCCATCACGATCTCCAGCAGATCGTCCCCGTGATTCGCCGCCCGCACCCCCTCCTCGATGCGCGGAGGCAGGACCCGCAGCAGCGCATCCAGGTCGTCTGTGATTTTTCTCTGTCCCATACTTATTTCGGAATCCTCTTGTCTTCTTAGGGCTTACCGCCGAGCGGCATGGAGCGATCTGCCAGTGCATCGCAGCCCGCCGGCCCGCGCACCGGCAACTCACCGACCATCTCCCGCGCGGCAGCCGGAATAGGCTCGGACACCCGAACCCCCGCCGACGTGTGCTTGACCATGCGAGCCCGTTCCATGAACGGGGCAAATCCGAAACCAGTCAACGCGGCACTCAGATTGACATCATAGTCGCGCACGGTCACATAAACGGCATCGCCGCCGCCGTCGCGCGGCGCCATCTTCTCGGTGAGCCGCTGAAGGCCCAGCCCGATCAGAAGCCGCACTTCGCGGGCCGACAACTCGTTGGCGCCCAACACCCTCAGCCAGTGGCCCGCACGGCCACGGTGCACCTGGACCGCGCCGCGAACCTCACCGGCCGGCTCCCACACGAGCCCATCCCACTCGTGAGGCTCCCACCACGAAAGGAGGGGCGCGCCCGCATTGCCACCCATCGCGCCCTCGGCCTGCTGGACCAGCCTGGGTGTGCCGCGGGCATAGAGCCGCTGCAGCGCCCAGCTATCGCGCGGCAGCTGCGGCCGGATTCCAGCAGCGCGTTCCGCGGTTATGGGCGCTGTCACCA
Organism: uncultured Anaerolineales bacterium; assembly: GCA_964566325.1. Taxonomy (GTDB): domain Bacteria; phylum Chloroflexota; class Anaerolineae; order CG2-30-64-16; family CG2-30-64-16; genus JALOOB01. The sequence continues at coordinate 2,259 of CAZMIS010000467.1, read as the reverse complement.
ACCGATAGATCCGTTCACGCGCATAATGAGAGAAACCAGCCTGTCTGAGGCTGGTCTGCTCGAAGCACCCTTCCGGTGCGCTGGCAAAGATGCGCTGGAGACCATGACTGGACGCAGCCAGGGAGCAGTGACCCAGCAAACGGTTCCAGATCACCTCGATGGCGCGCTGATCGTTCTCGGAGAACGGCGCGGCAGGCGCGATGTGCAGGAGATCCGCTTCTGGCCGGCTGGCGCGCTTCATGAGTTGCGCGAAGCCGTACCTGCGTTGCCCATCCACCGAATCATCGAACACGAATGTGGCAACACCACCGCGCGCAGGCCCTCCGGCCCGCCCGCCGGCGCGCCCACCGGCCCACGGCCAGGGCGCTGTAAGAGCCGTCCAAAGCGGTTCGTGTGGATGTGTTAACATCTGCTCGACGGCCAGGGTGATGCCCCTGCGCTGCAGGCGTCGCACCAGCCAAATGTCGTGCAAACCAAAGGGGCGGACCACGAAACTGCCATCACTCCTGGATCGGGAACTCGCTCAGCCAGGCACGCACTGCCGCCTGTGATCGCATTCTACCACAACGAAGGCGCTTGACAAGTGATTTGCGCGACGCCCTTGACCGGCGACCTGCCATTTAAACCGAAAACCCCCGGGGTAGTGCCGGGGGTCAAGTTGGTTGGTTGTAACCAGCCCTTACTGGGCGGGCGTTACCATCACGGCCTGCGGACCCTTCGGGGTATCTTCGACGACAAACTGCACCCGCTCGCCCGCATCAAGATTTCGGAACCCCTCGCCGGTGATGTTGGAGTAGTGAACGAAAACGTCCTTGTCCCCACCATCTGGCGAAATGAACCCATAACCCTTGCTCCGGCTGAACCACTTGACAACACCCGTGCTTTCCATTAGAAAGTGCCTCCTTGGCATGTGAAGAACTGATCGTCGTGATGTATTCCATTGCCAGCCCTCGCAGGGAGAGACTTAAAGAAAAGCCACCGGGCCAGACGTACGCACCGGTGACTGGTGACTGTCCTACTCCCTGACAGGCGATCGCAAGCTTCACGACGATCGGGATGATACCATCGAAACGTAGATGTGTCAAATGCCTGTGCGAACCGTTACACAGACACGCGCTACACGGTGTCTCAGTTGGGCATCAGCGTTCCGCTGAATCCGAACTGCACCGACTCGGGCCACTCCTTGCTGCCCGACATCCAGGTCAAGAGTGCGTTCTCCCGGCTCAGCAGCGACATCTCGCGCCCGAGCATCTGGGCCACCGTCGCCGCGCCCAGCAACTCCTGCTTCTCCCGGTTGTCGATCTGCATCGTGACGGCCGCAAGATAGCCCGTCTGCTGGGGCGTAGCGGGAATCTCGTCGACCTGGATCTGCAGGCCCGCCGCTTCGGAGATCAATGAGATATACTGCGCCACCTGCTCGCGAACCCGGCCGGCCGTCCCGGCGAGCGCTTCAGCCTCGTCCAGGCCGGCCAGGGGAAGCGATTGGACCTCGCCCCTCAGGTAGGGCTGGCCGCCGAGCAGCCGCCGTATCCTGAATCGCTCCACCCCGACAGTCACGATGTTCATCGTGCCGTCCTGCAGGTGCGTGCTTTCGATGATGCGAGCCATCGTCCCGACGGTGTGCGGCTCAGCCATCGCGCCGACCTCCTGCCCTCGCTTGATCAGAACAACGCCGAACGGCAGGTCCTGCGCCAGGCAATGCCGGATCATCAGGCGGTATCGTTCTTCGAAGATGTGTAGCGGCAGCAGCTGGCCCGGGAACAGGACCGTATTCAACGGGAAGAGCGGCAATTCCATCGTTTCGATTATCTCGTCCATCGTGTCCTCCGCATCCTCCGGCGGCTGGCAGGAGTGAGACGGGACCACCGCGCACGGCGCGCGGTCGTGATCGCGCCCCTCATTGGATGACCATGATACATCAAACGGGCCAATTTGATAAGTCCCACAAAAAACCGGGGCGCAGCCAACTCGCTGTCCCCGGTTGTATGGCGATTCGCCTGAAGCCGGCCGCCGATATGTGGCGCGCCGGCGGATCGTTCGATCTACTGCGTCATTCCATCTTATTCGATCGTGCCGGCTGCCAACCGCAGTCCCTGGAGATCGCGCAGCTCAATCTTGCGGTAGCCCAGTTCCACCAGGCCGTCATCCTTGAAGCTGCGCAGGATGGCGCTGATCGTCTCGCGGTAGGTTCCCAGCATGTCGGCCAGGGCCTGGTGGCTGGTGCCACGGATCGCCCGACCGCCGTTGGCCAACTCGAGC
>CAZMIS010000466.1:0-3376 GCA_964566325.1 uncultured Anaerolineales bacterium | reverse complement strand
TCGCCCCCTGCGTGGGGGCGTGGATTGAGACCGGCATGTCACGGTCGCGGCTACGGCAGAACCGCGTCGCCCCCTGCGTGGGGGCGTGGATTGAGACCGGCATGTCACGGTCGCGGCTACGTCAGAACCGCGTCGCCACCTGCGTGAGGGCGTGGATTGAAGCATTGCTTCGGCTGCCAGGCCTGCCTTCAGCAGTGAGTCGCCCCCGGCCTGGGGGCGGCAATCAAGACAGCGACAGGGTGGTGCTCATGGCAGCTTGGGCCCGGATGCCCGAAGCTGGCACGTGCAGAGCGCCTCCTTCGACTGCGCTTCGGCTTCGCCTTCGCTCCGCTCAGGATGCTCAGGCGCCTCTGGAACCCGTGTCCCTCCCGGCGGCAGGGAGTGTCGTGTACGTCAGAGCGGCGCGATCATGTAGAGGTCGCCGCGCCGGAAGCCCTGCGCCTCGTAGTAGCGCCGCGTGCCGATGGCGGAGATGACGGCCAGGCGGTCGAAGCCACGGTTCCGCGCGCGCGCCTTGGCCTCGGCCACGAGCCGGCGCCCCAGACCCAGGTGCTGCGCTTCGCCCGCGCTGCCCGCACCGATGCCCAGCGCGGGTCCGTAAACGTGCACCTCGCGGATCATCGCCGCGCCGGCAATCTCCGGAACCGCGGCCCACACGGCTGCCGTCTCCGCGGCCAGCGCGCCGCCCTCGGCCCGCCCCGGCAGCGACAGGCGCAGGAAGCCGGCCAGCCGGCCCTGCGCGGTCTCGTAGCTGAGGAATACCTCGTCCGCGCCGCCGGCCTCATACGCGTGCACGACCGGGCGAAGCGCACCCTCGCGCAGCGAGGCTTCGTCGACGATCGCCTCTCTCACCTCGCGGCAGCGGATACAGCGACACTGCCCCCCGTGGGCCCGCAGGTGGTCTTGCACGAGCTGCCGGAGGTTCGAACGCTTGCTGCCGGCCACGATGTCGTCCGCCGGTATGTCGCGGAAGACGCGGTTCACGCGGCAGTACGGCGGGATCAGCTGCTTGCAGTCGGCCACGAGGGCCACCAGTTCCTCGTCGGTGTACGGCCGGTACTCGCCCCCCTGCCACAGGTCGTACAACGCCGTTCCCTCGATGATGGAGCAGGGATAGATCTTGAGCTCGTCCGGCCGCAGCGCGGGATCGGACCACAGCCTGGCGAAGTCCGCCCGGTCGCTCTCGGGGGTTGCGCCCAGCAGGTTGGGCATCCAGTGCACGTGCAGTTTGAAGCCGGCCGCGCGCAACAGGCCCATCGCGCGGCGGACCGCGGCCACGTCGTGACCGCGCTGGTTGAGCGCCAGGATGCGGTCATCGAGGCTCTGCACGCCCAGCTGGACCTTCGTCACGCCCAGCCGCCGCATGTGCACGACCTCGTCGGGCGTGACCCAATCGGGCCGCGTCTCGACCACGAGCCCGACGTTGCGGTGCACCGCGGTCTCGTTGGCGTGCTGCGCGGCCGCCAGCGTCGTCCAGTCCGCCTGCGCCAGGCCCGCCTGCGGCAGGCCCGCCTGCGCCAGGTCCGCCTGCGCCAGGCCGGCGGCATCATCTTCCCCCGGGCCCTCGGCCCCGGCCTCGCCGCCGTCTGCGGCGCAGACGGCGGCCTCCTCGTTCATCGCGTCGAGGCAGCGCTGGACGAACCAGAGCCGGTACTGCCGGCTGTAGGCCGCCCACGTCCCGCCCAGGATCAGCAGCTCGACCTTGTCGGCCGTGTGCCCCATCGCCTTGAACGTCGCGAGCCGGGTGGCCACCTGCCTGTACGGGTCGAAGCCGCACTGTGCGGCGCGCCGTGCGCCGGGCTCGTTCGGAAGATAGCTCTTCGGCATGCCGTCCGCGTCGGGGCAGAAGATGCACTGGCCCGGGCAGCCCGCGGGCCTGGTCAGCACGGTGACCGGCGCGACGCCGGACGAGGTGCGGATGGGCTTCATCTGCAGCCGCCGCAGCACCGTGCGCTCGTGCTGGAGCTCGCCGGCCCCGGTCAGCGCCACGTACGCGGTCACCAGCTCGATCTTGCTGTAATAGCCGCCCTCCGCGCCATCGCCGGGACCCTTGTCCGGCCTGGGATGCTGTGCTAAGATGCGGGGCAGGCTGTCGTTATCCCAGCGGCGCGCGCTGCGGATCGCCTCGAAGATCGACAGAAGCGTTTCCCGATGGCGCGCCACGTCGAAATCCCGGCCGCGCGGCCGCCACGTTTGCTGAGTCTCTTTGGCCATGCATCCTCACACCGTCAACGCACTCCTGGCGCTGAACCGTCGTTTCTACGAGCGCTTCGCATCCGACTTTGCGCGGACGCGGCGCACCTGGCCCCCCGGCTTCGATCTCATTCTACCCTATCTGGAAGGCGCATCCAACGTTCTCGACCTGGGCTGCGGCAACGGCCGTCTGCTGGCGTTCCTGGGCCAACAGGGCTGGCAGGGTCGCTACGGGGGCATCGACAGCAGCGAGGGGCTCCTGGCCGAGGCCGCGAACACGGCGCGGCAGCATGCGGAGATCGCCGCGTCCTTCATCCCCGAAGACTTGTTCGGTGAGGCGTGGGTCGAAGCGGCGCGTCCCTTCGGTTCTCCGGACGCGATCGTCAGCCTGGCGGTCCTGCATCACGTCCCCGGCGCGGCGAACCGCGTGCGCTTCCTCTCGCAATGCGCGGGACTCCTGGCGCCCGGCGGGCGGCTCATCGTATCTACCTGGCAGTTCATGACCAGCGACCGGCTGCGCCGGCGGACGGTGGGCTGGGATGCGGTGGGAATCGACGAGGCTGACCTGGAGAAGGACGACTACCTGGTCGGCTGGGGCGAAGGCGCGGCAGGGGTGCGCTATTGTGCGTTCATCGACCGCGAGGCGCTGCTCGCGGTCGCACAGGAGGCCGGCCTCGCATGCGAAGCGACCCTCTTCTCCGATGGCCACGAAGGGAATCTGAACCTTTACGGGGTTTTCAGCGCCAGGTGAAGCGCCGGTTGAGGCTGACCGGGCTGAGAAGTGGCCCCGGATTCTCGGGGTCGCCGCTGCGCACTTGGACCCGCCAGTAATAGTCGAGTCCTGCGCTGCCGGTGGGACGATACGTCTCGGGCAGGCGCCAGGACGTGCTCTTTGTCCACCAGGTGGCGATGGTTGCGTTCTTCTCGGGCGACTTGAGCGTCACCACGTACCACTCGTCTCTGTCCAGCACGCCAACCGAGGTCCAGCTCAACAATACGGAGCTTTCACCCGAGATCACGGCTGCGTCCGGCGGCGTCAGCAGCTGCGGCTCGGTCAACCCGGGCGTCGGGGTGGGCAGGGCCGGCGTGGGCGGCGCCTCGACCGTCGGCGTGGGGGTGGGCGTCGCGGGCACCAGCGGGATGAGCAGCGGCTGCGTTTCAAGACGCTGCGCGGCCTGGGCCT
>CAZMIS010000465.1:0-3411 GCA_964566325.1 uncultured Anaerolineales bacterium | reverse complement strand
GCGCCTACGCTCGCCACTTCGGCGAGGATGAAGAGTTTTGGGGCGTGACCGCCCTGCTGCATGACCTTGATTTCGAGCGTCACCCGGACATGGATGACCAGGTCGATGGCCATCCGCGCACCGCGCTGCGCATGTTCCGCGAGTGGGGCTATCCGGAGGAGATGATCGAGGCAGTGGCCGGCCACGCGCCGTTCCTGGGCATCCCGCGGCGCTCCAGGCTGGCCTCCGCGCTCTACGCGAGCGACGAGCTGACCGGGCTGATCATGGCCGTGGCCTACGTGCGGCCGAGCAAGGATCTGCGGGACGTGGAGGTCAGCTCGGTGAAGAAGAAATGGAAGGATAAGGTCTTTGCCGCGGCCGTGAACCGCGCGGACATCGAGGAGGGCGCAGCGGAACTGGGCCTCGATATCTGGGAGCACGTCCGCATCGTCCTCGAAGGCATGAAGCTGGTTGCGGCGGACCTCGGCCTCGACGGCCGCCTCGCCGCGCCCCAGTCACAATAGGCGGCAACTCGCGTGGTCAACAACCCAAAAGACTTTGCGGCTTCGCGGCTTCGCGTGAACCGTTCACCATGACGGCAGCCAACAAACCTGCGTCGTCGGTTCGCTGGTGGTTGCTCGGCGCGGTGTTCATCGTTGCGCTGGCCGCCTTCTTCGTGCGGATGGGCGCGTGGCAGTTGCAGCGCCTGGAGGACCGCCGCGCGGCCAACGCGCGGCTCATTGCGCGGCTCGAAGCGCCGCCGTTGGTCATCACGGGCGAGCCGCTCGACCCTGAGGCCGTCGACCTCCGCCGTGCGACGGTGCGCGGTCGATTCGACTACGAGCAGGAGATCGTGCTGCGCAACCGCACGTGGAACGAGTTGCCCGGCGTGCATGTGCTCGTGCCGCTGCGCATCGCGGGCAGCGACGCCGCGATCCTGGTCGATCGCGGCTGGATCCCGTATGAGCTCGCGTCCGCGCCCGATCGCGTCCGGTTCCGCAACGCACCCGGCGACGTCGAAATCGCCGGCATCCTGCGCAATGGCCGGCCGCGCGCCGGCCTGAGGCCTGAGGATCCCCTCCCCGTGGCCGGCGGACCGCGCGTCGATGCCTGGCACCGGGTCGATCTGCCCAAGATCGGCCAGCAGATCCCGTATCCCTTGCTCGCCGCGTTTGTCGAAGAGGAGGCTCCGGCGTCCGGAGAGCCCCGCGCCTTTCCCAAGCCCCAGCCAGACATCAGCCTGGATGAGGGCTCGCACCTGATCTTCGCCGTCCAATGGTTCGCTTTCGCCGTCATCGCCGTGGCAGGCTACGCAGGCGTGGCCTTTCAGCGAGCGCGGCGCCCCTGACTTGGCCCAACGTCTGTTGACTTGACAAGGGGTGCTCCGACAGATTAGAGTTAAGCCCTAGATCGCCACCCTGGAGAGAAGGTCCCATGTCCCACGCTCCCAGATCTGACGCATCGGGCCGCGCCCCGGCCATGTTCGACACGACCAGCCGGCTAGTGGCAATCGTCATCGGCCTCGTCGCGGTGATCGCAGGCCTGGTCATCGGCCTCAACAACCCGATCCTGAGCCGCTCCACCTCCACCGAAGGCGCCCGCATCGACCAGCTCTTCAGTCTCACGCTCGGCATTGCGACCGTCGTCTTCGTCATCGTCCAGGGGTTCCTGCTCTATTCGATCGTTCGCTTCGGCCGCCGGCCCGACGATGACACGGACGGCCCGCCGGTGCGCGGAGACACCAGGCTGGAATTCCTGTGGACCGTGATCCCCGCGCTCGTGATCTTCTTCGTGGGGTTCGTCAGCTACCAGGTGCTCGCCGAGATCGAGCAGCCGCAGGACGACGCCCTCGTGGTGGAGGTCAAGGGATTCCAGTTTGCCTGGGAGTTCTATTACCCAGAGCAGGACGTGACCACCAGCGAGATGCATGTTCCCGTCGACCGGCAGGTGCACCTCAAGATGCGCTCGACCGACGTCATCCACTCGTTCTGGGTGCCGGAGATGCGCATCAAGAAGGACGTGATGCCGGATCGGGTGACGGAGACGTACATCACGGGCACTGAGACCGGCGCCTACCCCATCGTGTGCACGGAGCTGTGCGGAGCGGGCCACGCCGTCATGCGGTCGCAGATCATCGTGCAGTCGGACGCGGACTTCCGCGCCTGGATCGCCAGCCAGCAGACGACCTCCGCTCAGGCCGCAGCTGCGGCATCCGACCCGCTGGTGGCGGGCAGACAACTCTTCAACAACAGCGGCTGCAATGCCTGCCATGCGTTGGCGGACGCACGCGCGGTCGGTGCGCTCGGGCCTGCACTTGACGGCTACGCCGCGGTTGCCCCTGCCCGGGTTCCCGGGCAGTCGGCCGACGCGTACACGCTCGAGGCAATCGTCAAGCCCAACGCCCACATCGTCGAGGGCTTCCCCGCCAACCTGATGCCCCAGGACTACGGGCTGCGCCTCGCGGAACAGGACCTGACCAGGCTCGTCACGTACTTGCTGGAAATGAAATGAGGTGATGCGACGATGGTAGACACGGCTCGACGCGGCTTCGTCCGCCACGGCGCGCAGGACTGGCGCGATTACTTTACCTTCAACACCGATCATAAGGTCATCGGCATCCAGTACATGGTGACGGCATTCGTGTTCTTCATGATCGGCGGCGTTCTGGCATCCATCATCCGGACCGAGCTGGCCGCACCCGGACAGCAATTCGTGGGCGGTCAGGCCTACAACCAGCTCTTCACCGTTCACGGCACGCTGATGATCTTCTTCTGGATCATCCCGGCCTTTGTCGGGCTGGCCAACTACGTGGTGCCGCTCCAGTTGGGCCAGCAGGACATGGCCTTTCCCCGCCTCAACGCGCTGTCCTACTGGCTGATCCTGCCCGGCGCCATCCTTATGACGATCGCCTTCTTCGTAGGCGGCGCGGAAAGCGGCTGGACCGCATATCCGCCGCTGAGCCTGCAGACGCACACGGGCCAGACCCTGTGGGCCATCTCGCTGCAGTTCATCGGCTTCTCGTCCATCTTCGGCGGCCTCAACTTCCTGGTGACCATCTTCAACATGCGCGCGAAGGGCATGACCCTCGGCCGCGTGCCACTCATGGGGTGGGCCATGGTGGCCACTTCCATCATCGTCGTGATGGGCACGCCGGTGCTGTCGGGAGCGCTGTTCCTCCTGATCTTCAGCCGCATCCTGAACACCAACTTCTTCTCGGCCACCGCGGGCGGCGATCCGCTGATGTGGCAGAACCTCTTCTGGTTCTACTCGCATCCGGCCGTCTACATCATGGTGCTGCCCGGCTTCGGCATGATCTCGCACGTGCTCGCGTCGTTCTCGCACAAGAGGATCTTCGGCTACACCGGCATGGTGTGGGCCGTGGGCGCCATCGGGTTCCTCGGCTTCCTCGTTTGGGGCCACCACATGTTCACG
>CAZMIS010000464.1:0-3422 GCA_964566325.1 uncultured Anaerolineales bacterium | reverse complement strand
ACCTCCTGGAGGAGCAGCAGGCGCACGAGAAGCGGCGTCCCGCTCCGCGGCTCTTCGGTGGCGGCCGCGAGGAGCGCGAGTGGCAATTACGGCGTGACCAATTGAAGACTGAGATCGCACAGCTTGGCGGCGCGGACGCCTACGCACAGTGGCGCGCGCGATGGATGAGCTTCGAGCAGAAGTCGAAAGATGAACTCGCGCGGCGCCTATCCAACATGGAGATCATCCTGCAAAACGTCTTCGTGGACAGACGATTCATACCCAAGATCGAGTTTATACCGACATCTACTGACGGCGGTGAGCTTAGTGAGGCAGGGGCCGAAATGACGTGGAAGAACAAGTCAGGCGGGGCCCTGGCCGCCGTGGCGAAGCCTGTGCCGGATGTGGCCGACGATGGCCGTGTCTCATGTCCAGCGTGTGGCTACCGTAATTCTAAGCATCGGACGATCTGCAAGAACTGTCGGAATCCTTTGCCGGTCAAATAAAACACACATAGGAGGAGCTACAATGATAGGAAGAATGCTTCGCGCCATGCGGCTGGACGCCTCATTGTATGACGAGGTGGAGAGTGACGCCATCTACGACCGAGAATCCTGGCTTGTCGTCATTCTCATTACCGTATTGACAGCCCTTATTGGCGCGGTCGCTATGGCGATTGGTGGCAGCCAGAGCGGACAAGCCGCGGGTTTCGGCATTGGCACGTTTCTCGGGTTGATTATTGCGTCGCTACTGGCCTTTATCGCCTCGATCTTCGTGACCTGGTTTATCGGTAAGTTGCTGGGCGGTAGTGGTTCCTTTGGCGAACTGCGTCGGGCGATGGCCTACGCATATAGCCCGAATATCTTCAATGCCGTTCCCTGCCTCGGAGTCCTTGTGGTCTTCTGGTATATGGCTACGACGTTCATTGCCGTCCGGCAGGCCCATGATATTTCGAATGGGCGAACAGCCCTCATCATGATCATAACAGGAGGCGTGCAGTTCTTCATGACTCTGCTGACCAGCCTACTTGGCCTGACCGGAGGCATGATGGGACTGTTTTGAAAAGTCCGTCACCCAGCAACATTCGTCATGGGCAACTCGGCGTGTCATCACTACGAGCCACTGATCTAGTCGAGTCCTGAGTGGGTGCTTCGGAGCCCGAGGTGGCCTGGGACGAGTGAGCCGACCCGCGATCGACCGGCGCAGGGGCCGGTCACCGTTGAGGCAAGAGCATCCGCAGAGTGCTCCCGGCGCTCACTGCGACCTCTGCTGTATTTGTCAAGCGAAAAGGGAACCATTTGATAGTCGAAAAGGGAACCACTTTTGACCTTGGGTCGGCACCTTGATAATCGAAAAGGGAACCATTTGATGGTCGAAAAGGGAACCACCCCGTCGTCGTAGTAGGGGCTGTGGATAAGTGGGCAACTCGCAGCGCAGCGGAGAGTTGTCCACTTATCCATCAGCCCGGTTATCGCTGGCGCGGTGCGCCTCGCGTTGCATGCGTTCCCGGAAGCGATAGGACTCGGCACCCGAGAACTCCAAAATGTGGGCCTTGTGGGTCAGGCGATCCAACAAGGCGGCCGTCAGGCGTTCATCACCGAAGATCTGCGTCCAGTCGGCGAAGCGCAAGTTGGTCGTGATGATCAACGCCACCTTCTGGTAAAGCGCTGAGCAGAACTGGAAGATCAGATGGGCGGCTGTCGCGGAGAAGGGAATGAAGCCCAACTCATCCAGCACGATCAGGTTCTGCTTGAGTGCCCCATTGAGCAGTTTGGACACCCGGTGCTCATCTTCGGCTTGCAGGAGATCGTTAACCAGCGCCGCCGCATTGTAGAAGCGCACGCGCAAGCCCTGCCGACAGCCGGCGACGGCCAATCCGGTCGCCACGTGCGTCTTGCCTAAGCCCGGATTACCCACCATCAGGATCGGCTCCGCTTGGCGGATGTAGCTGCCCTGCGCCAACTCCAGCACGCGTTGCTTGTTGACGCTGGGCACACACGAGAAGTCGAAGTCGGCCAACTCCTTGAGCACCGGAAAGCGGGCCGCTTTGATGAGCCGAACCTGGCGATTGCGTTCCCGTTGGGCGATTTCTTGCTCAGCTAACGACAGCAGGTAGCGGTCGAAGCTCAGACTGGCCTGGGCGGCATCTTCGGCGAACTTGCGATAGTTGCCCAGGAAGCCCGGCAGGCGAAGCTGCTTCAGATAGCTCTCCAAGAGCAGGTTGGCTTCCATGCTCACCTCCCGGTCACCAGTAACTGGTCGTAGCGCCGCAGATCCGGCAGCTCGATGGCGAGGCCCAGTTGGGGATGCTCGGACAGATCCAACGCCGAGACCGTGAGCCCCGGAACCATGAGTTGGCGCAAACACAACTTGACGCCATCCTGGTGCAGGCAACCGTACGTCAGCGCCTGGCTAACGGCTTGCTCGATGAGTTGGGCCGGATACTCCTGGTGCAGCTTCAGAATCCGGACGAATTCGCGCAGGCCATCCTCCTCGGCTTGGAGCTCGGCGAGTAAGCGTTCATACACCGGCGGCCAACTGGCACGCCAACGCCGTAGCGGTTTGGCGTGCTGGAAAGCGCCCGGCCGTTGCTCCAGGAGCGGCAGGTAATGCAGCGGATCGTAGATATCCTGGTCCTTGCCGTAACAACGCGGATGACTGGCCAGCACCGCCTCACCGTACAGGATGTCCACGTGCAACGGATACGCCTTGACGGTCAGGTGCACTTCCGCTTTGTCGGTCGGCACCGAGTAGCGGTTGCCGGCGAATTCGACCTGGCTGTAAGGGGTCAGCACGACGGGTTTGCTCACGCAGCAGGCGTAGTCTTTGCCGGGCAACGCCCGCAGCAGCGGCTGCTCCAGCGCCCAGGCCTCACCGATGGTCACGGCTTGGCCGTCAACTTGTCGGCTATCGTCTTCTTGGCAGCGGGCCAGCAGCAGGGCATTCAGCGCTGCAAAGGAGGCTACTTGCGGGATCGGCACCAGAAAGTTGCGGCGGCCGAAGCCTACCGCATGTTCCACACCGCCCTTCTGATTCCCCTGGCCGGGTGTACAGAAGTGGCTCTCGAACAGATAATGGCTGCGCAAGGCAATGAACGCCCGCTGTTCCCGTCGGGTGCGCCCCTCCAGGATCTTCTGTACGGCCGCCTTCAGGTTGTCGTAGGTGATCCGATCCGGCACCCCGCCGAAGTGGTGAAAGGCGCGGACGTGACCTGCGAAGAAGGCTTCCTGATTCTGCGCCGGAAAGGCCATCATGAACAGCTTCCGGGAGTAGCACAGGCGCATGTAGAAGACCTGGACCGTGACCCGCGCGCCGGCGATCTCGACCACGGCTTCACCCCAGTCCACCTGCGCATCCGTGGCCGGGTCAAACTCCAGCGGGAGGTACACTGTAGATTACGTCTGAAAACTGACCCACTTTACGTCTGAAAGTTGACCCACCCC
>CAZMIS010000463.1:0-3442 GCA_964566325.1 uncultured Anaerolineales bacterium | reverse complement strand
CGGTCGTGCCGTCGTCCTTCTTATAGGTCTCGGTCTTGGTCTGCCGATCGATCACCTGCTGCGTCGTCACGGTGCCATCGGTGTTCGTGATGACCTCCGTGATGTAGGTGGTCGGGCCGCCCCTGGGCACGACATCGGTCATCCGGATGGTCCAACGAACGCTGTACGGCGCCACCGTCGCGTCGCCCAGCTTGGCGCCGTCGAGGTAGAACTCTACGCGGTCCATCTCCCAGTCATCCTGGGCGTCGGCCGTGATCGACACCAGCTCGTCGGTCTCCATGGTATAGATCTGATCCGGCGTCGGGTGGACGATCTGCACGGCGGGCGGCTTGTTGTCCACCACGACCGGCATGTCGTACGTGATGACGTTGCCGCTGTGCTCCATCACCGTGAGTCGGAGGGTGTACATTCCTTCGAAGCCGGCGGTGTCCCAGAATTCCAGCGGGCCATTGCTGATCTGCTCGCCGTGTTCGCCGCCGATGGGCGTCCACTGATCTGCGCGGCCCACTTCCACGCGGTAGGCGCGAAAATCACCGGAGCGCGCGTTGCCGGTCAACTGGACGCCGCCCTTCACGCGGGCGCCGATTGAGGGGCTGCCGATCTGTACGTCGCCGGCCAGCTCGCCGCCGCCACAAGGCCCGTCGACCTCGATCGGGGGCTGGGCGATGCCCTGGTCCCGCACCCAGTCAGCCGCGCTCGAGGGGAACACCTGGTAAGTCACGCGCTGGAGCTGATCGGGCGGCGTGCACACAGAGGCCCGCCTGCCGTTGGCCGCGTTGATCTCGAACGCCTGGTAGATGTTGTCCTGCTGCTTGGGCTCCTTGCCCTTGAGGAACAGGTCCACCGAGGTGGATGGGCAGTCGGGCGTGGGCAGGAGGCCCGAGGGCACGCACACCCGTATCCGGCTGATGCCCGGGGGCTCGGTCCATCCCTCGGCCGGCAGTCCCTCAACGCCCTTCGCCAGCACCTTGCTGAAGATCGGCGCGGCCGTGATGGACCCATCGGCCAGCTTCATCGCCTTGCGGTCCGCGTTGCCCGTCCACACACCCACGGCCAGCTGCGGCGTGTAGCCCATGGTCCACGCGTCCTTCCACTCGTTGGTGGTGCCGGTCTTGGCTGCAACGGGCCGGTCGGGGAGCGTGAGGTAGTTGGCGTAGCTGCCGAACGCGACCGGCCGCGGCCCGTTGTCGCTCAGCACGTTGTTGAGCAGATACATGGGCGCCGGGTCCACCACCCGTTCGGTTGCCGGCTGGCGGTATTCCTCCAGCACCTTGCCGGTCTTGTCCTCCACCTTCAGCACCATGACCGGATCCAGTTTGCGATAGCCGGGTCGCTGGAGGTCGTCGGCGATCGGCTTGCCGGCCATGACGCCGCTGTTGGCAAAGACGCCGAAGGCGTACGTGTGGTCGAGCAGGGATACCTGGCCGCCGCCAAGCGTCAGGCTCAACCCGTAGGTGTTCAGCTCGCGGTTCAGGCTGCTCACGCCCACGCGACGCGCGGTCTTGATGACGTTGGCAATGCCCACCTGGTCCATCAGCCAGACTGCAGGGATGTTGTACGAACGCTGGAGCGCCTGGCGCAACGACTGGGGACCGTGGTATCTGCGGTCGTAGTTCTCCGGCACGTAGGGCGGGTTGCCCGGGTCCGGGAACACGGTGCGGACATCCATCACCATGGACGAAGGGCTGAACGCGCCGGACTCGAATGCGGTCAGGTAAGTGTAAGGCTTGAACGAGGAGCCCGGCTGGAGGGCCGCGGTCGCCATGTTGACCTGCCCGTCGATGGACTCGTCGAAGTAATCCACGCTGCCCACCATCACGAGCACTTCACCCGTCGTGGGCCTGATCGCCACGACCGATGCATTTCCCACCTCGTGATCGAACGCCTGCTTGAGCGCCTCCGGGACCGGCGGAATGGTGGCCAGGTCGTTGCGGCAGGGCTTGGGCGTCTCCTGGTTGAGCGAGCCGATGTGGCTGCGCGCCACGCATTCGGCGTAGGCCTGGAGTTCCCAGTCGAGGGTGGTGTACACCCGGAGGCCATTCTGCCAGATGAAGTAGGGGTCCTCCGGCGTGTTGTATTGCTGCTGGATCTGATCGAGCACGGTCAGGGCGAAGTGCGGCGCGTCATCGGGAATCTCGAACCGTTCCCGTGCGGACTCGCGCGTGTACTGCCACAGGGGGCCGGCCAGTTGCTTCGCGGTGTCGGCCTCTTCCTTGCTCAGCACGTCGGCCCGGACCAGCGCATTCAATGCGCGGGCGGTGGCAGGACGGTCGCCGGTCGCGATCAGCGGCAGGTCGCCTTGCCCCAGGTAGCCTTCTTCCACCAGGTAGCTCAGCAGGGGGGTATTGAAGTAGCGGGTGGCGGCTGCGGCCTGCTCCGGCGTGATGTAGCTCGCATCGACCATGGCAGTCAGCACCTTGCGCTGCCTTCGATACGCATCCGCGGGCGCCTGGAACGGATTCAGGCCGGGGTACTGCGGGACGGCAGCCAGCACGGCCACTTCGTCCAGGGTCAGGTCGGCGACCGTTTTATTGTAGTAGACCTGGGCGGCCGCCTCGATCCCGTAGGCCGCATTGCCGTAGAAGTTGTAGTTGAGGTACCACTCCAGGATCTTCTCTTTGCCCTCGCGGCCAGGGTACTTGCGCGTGATCTCGATGGCCAGGATGGCTTCCTTGGCCTTGCGGGCATACGACTGCTCGTAGCGCTCTTCGGGATCGATGAGGACGTTCTTGACCAGCTGCTGCGTGATCGAGCTGGCGCCCTGGATCTGGTTGCCGCGCAGGTTGGAGATGAGCGCACGGGCAAGGCCGCGTACGTTCACCCCGATATTGGTGTAGAAGTCCCGGTCCTCCAGGGCGATCGTGGCTTCCTTGACCAACGTGGGAATCTGGTCGGCCGGCAGGTAGGTCCGGTCTCCCCGGTAAGGCCGGGGATCGATGGACTCGTACAGCAGGTGCTGCCCCGTGCGATCGTAGATCTTGACCGTCTCGAACACAGCCTGTTCGGTCTGGATGGAGCTGGGGTCGGGCAGATTCTGTGCAAAGAGTGTATAGACGCTTGCCGCAGAGACCGTGGCCCAGAGTGCGGTCGACAAGGTCAGAAACACGGCGATGGCGAGTGAACCGCCGAAGATGGCTGCGATCCACCTGCCATAGCGAGGTCGACTCTGTGCGCGGCGAGTGCGGCGCCAGCGCTTGATTTGATTGGTCCGGTGCATGATGGTGTGGAATGCTCCTAAGGCGCAGGCGTGATGATCTTAGGACGCCTGACCTGTCGCTCGGTTCCATGACGTGCAGCTGATGCCTGGCAGAACTGCATCTTAAAGCGTGCGGGGGGCAGTCCCTCCACCCCCCGCACGACATGGCCGATTATAGCAGAAAGTTGACCGAACTGGCAAAAGAGGGGGAGCGGCCACCGCACGACGCTCCGGGCCAGCCAGGCC
>CAZMIS010000462.1:0-3443 GCA_964566325.1 uncultured Anaerolineales bacterium | reverse complement strand
CGCTCGTTCGCAGCCTCGATGCCCATGCTGCGGCACGGTCAGCATGGGCATCGAGGCTGCGAACGAGCGCGTGCGCGTGGAACTGCTCAAGCGGCGCATGACGCGCGGGGAGATCATCGCGGCGGGCAAGATGGTGCGCGCGGCCGGCATGCACATCACCGCGACCAACATCCTGGGCCTGCCGACCACCACCCTTGAGGATGACCTGGACACGATGCGGCTCAACGCGCAGGCGCACATGAGCTACGCGCACGCGTTCCTGTTCCAGCCGTACCCGGGCACGGAGCTCGGCCTGTTCACCGAAGAGAACGAGCTGATGGACGGCACGCTCGACGACATCGGCGAGGTCGCCTGGGACCACTCGATCCTGATCTTCGAGGACGAGGACGACAAGCGCGCCCGGGAGCATCTGCAGCGGCTGTTTGCGCTCGGCGTCGAGTTTCCCTGGCTCGAAGGCGTCATCCGGCGCCTGGTCAGGCTGCCCCACACCAGGGTTGTCGATACCCTGTTCTGGTGGGTGCACAAGCTGCACAAGGGTTACGCCATGCATCACCGCGTGCACCCGACGAACGCCGGGCCGGTCGAGTTGTTCAGGACGGCCCTGCATTTCCTGAAGATAAAGAGTTGATTGAAGATTGAAAATTGAAAATTGAAGATTGAAGACGACGGCCTGGACCACGCGCCGAATCTTCAATCTTCAATCTGCAATCTTCAATCGTACGGAGGTACCATTGCGCGTTGCACTAATCAATCCGAAATTCCGTCTGCCGATCGACACCCGCACGTCGCCGCACCTGGCGCTGGCCTACCTGGGCGCCGTCTCAGAGCGCCGCGGCGATGAGGTGCGCGTCTACGACGCGGACGTCGAGGATCAGTCGTTCGCCGATTTCCTGCGTGAGTTCAAGCCGCACCTGGCCGGCATCACGACCAACACGCCGCAGGTGAAGCAGGCCTGGCGCACCGCGGCCGCGATCAAGGAAGAGATGGACATCCCCGTCGTCCTGGGCGGACCGCATCCCAGCGTGGTGTCCGAAAACCTGGACTTCGAGTCCGTGCGCGAGCCACAGGTGGACCTGGTCGTCCGGGGCGAGGGCGAGGGTCCGTGGCTGGAGATCAGCAACATCGTCGACGCGTTCCTGCGCGATCAGCCGGAGTTCACCGCGCGCAAGCTAATGGATCCGGCGCTGGACCTGTTCCGCGATACCCGGGGCGTGAGCTACAAGACGGGCGACGGCGAGCTGCATCGCAACGTCGATGCGTCGCCGATCGCCGACCTGGACAGCCTGCCGTGGCCGGCCTACCACCTGTTCAAGATGGGCCGGTACACCAACCTGCAGCCCGCGACCGATGCGGTCGACGGCTCGCGCAGCTTCTCGATCATGACGAGCCGCGGCTGCCCGTATCGCTGCACCTTCTGCTCCCAGAGCATCATGCCCATCAAGTGGCGCGCCCGCTCCTCGGAGAACGTGATCGAGGAATGGCGCCACCTGGTGCGCGACCTGGGCGCGCTGGAGATCGGCGTGCTGGACGACAGCGCCAACATTCGCAAGAACCGCCTGGTGGAGCTGGCCGACGCGCTCGTGGCGGACAAGCTCAACCATGTGCCCTGGATCTTCGTGAACGGCATCCGCGCCAACCTGGCGGATCTCGACATGCTGGTCAAGCTGAAGCAGGCCGGTCTGAAGCGAACCGCGTTCGGCGTGGAGACGGGCGACGAGCAGATGATCATCAAGATCGACAAGCACGTCGACCACGACACGATCCGCCGCGCCTTCAAGAATGCGAAGGCCGCGGGCATCGAGACCATCGGCTTCTTCATCATCGGTCTGCCGGGCGACACGCGCGAGACCATGCAGAAGACGATCGACTTCGCGATCGAGCTGGATCCGATGATCGCCAACTTCAGCATGATGACCCCATATCCGGGCACGATCGTCTATGAGCAGGTCAAGAGCGGCGGCCGCTTCCTCGTGCAGGACTGGGAGGACTACGTCTTCTTCGATGCCAAGGCGCGCTACGAGATGGGCGATCTCACGGCCGAGCTGATGGAAGAGATGTATCGCAAGGCGTACCGGCAGTTTTACTGGCGGCCGAAGTACATCGCGCGCGCGATGCGGCGCAAGGATTTCTGGCTTAAGTTCGGCCGCAACGCGCGCATGGCCTACCGGACGATCGTGCCGCGGCGGGAGAAGGTGGAGCTGCGCAAGGCGATGGAGTCCTCGCTTTGAGGCCCCTGTCGCCCGGTGGAAGGATATCAGGATGCGTGTAGCACTCGTTGGCCCCAAGTGGCACCAGATGGTGAATTCATACCCGTCCTTGGGCCTGGGCTATCTCGCGGCGATCGCCGAGCAGGAAGGGCACGAGGCCGCGGTCTTCGACATGGGCCTGCGCCCGAAGGTGCCCGTTTCCGTCGAAGTCGACGAAATCGTGGCATGGAAGCCCGACGTGATCGCATTCACCGCCATGACGACGTCGTACCAGAGCGTGGAAGAGGCGACCGCGCTGCTCAAGGCCGCGCTGCCCGTGCCGATCATCATCGGCGGGCCGCACGCCACCACGCTGCCCGAGCTGACCCTCGAGAACCCGCACATCGATTTCCTGGTCTACGGCGAGGGCGAGTACGTGTTCCGCGACTGGCTGCGCCAGGTTGCCGCGGGAGACGCGGACTGGGGCGCGAATAAGGGCCTCTGGTACAAGGACGCGGACGGCAACGTCATCGACGGCGGCGAGCGCGAGCTCATCCCCGACCTGGACGAGCTGCCGTTCCCCGCTCGGCACCTGTTCCAGCTGGACAAGTATCCGCTGTATGCGCCCAACCGCGAAATGATGATCACGGTGCTCACCAGTCGCGGCTGTCCCTACAAGTGCTCCTTCTGCTTCAAGGGCATCGTCGGCCGCACGTACCGCCAGCGGAGCCCCGAGAACATCGTGGCCGAGCTGCGCCATCTCATGGACAAGTACGGCGCGCGCAACTTCTACTTCATGGATGACCTGTTCACCATCAACGTCAAGCGGCTGGAAGCGATCCTGGATTACTTCATCGAGCAGAAGCTGGACGTCCGGTGGCGCTGCCTGGCGCGCGTGGACCGCGTGAATCCCCACCTGCTGAAGAAGATGCACCAGGCCGGCTGCCGGCAGATTCACTTCGGCATCGAGTCGGGCAACGAGGAGATCCTCAAGAAGACGGCCAAGCACATCGATCTGTCGCAGGTGCGCCAGGCGATCGAGTGGACCGAGGAAGCGGGCATCATGAGCAAGGGCTACTTCATCCTCGGCCTGCCCGGCGACAACGAAAAGACGATGAACGAGACGATCGAGTTCGCGGCAAGCCTGCGGCTCAGCGAGGCGATGTTCTCCATCGCGACGCCGATGCCGGGCACGGAGCTGTGGGAAGAGCTGGTGCGCCGCAACCCCGAGACCGCCATCGGCGTCGCGATGGAGAA
>CAZMIS010000461.1:0-3448 GCA_964566325.1 uncultured Anaerolineales bacterium | reverse complement strand
AGCGCGCGGCAGTTCCGCTCGGAATCGATGCTCAACCTGTGGCGCAGCAGGCACCGGCTGTACGGGAAGTTCTACGATCCGGTGCGTCGCTGGCTGGCGGCCCGGATCGTTGTCGCGGGCATGGCGGCGGAGCGCCGGCGCGCCCGGCGCGCGGCCAGGCGCCAGGAGATCGACCCGCGCGAGCTCGCGCTTCGGATCGAGACCGCCGAGCGCGTGGCAAGGCTCTTTGGCAGGGGGGTGGACATCTGATGGCTTCCAGGTCATCCACGCCGGAGTTGGCGGCCGTCGTGCTCACGAAGAACGTGGCGCAGCACATCGTGCCGTGCATCGAGACGCTGCGCTTCGCGGATCGCATCGTCGTGTCGGATTCCTACAGCACCGACGGCACGGTCGAACTGGCGCGCGCTGCCGGCGCGGAGGTGATGCAGAGGACTTTCGACAACTTCGCAGGGCAGCGCAACGCGACGTTGGATGCGGTGGACGCCAGGTGGGTGTTCTTCGTGGACGCGGATGAGCGCATCCCCCCGGAGCTGGCCGGCGAAGTGCGCCAGGTGCTCGGGTCAGAGCAGGCCGGTTGGTGGGTTCCCCGCCACAATTTCATCGTCGGGGAGCAGGTGCGGCATGGCGGCTTCTATCCGGACTATCAGCTTCGCCTGCTGCTACGCGCACGTGCGCGCTATGACCCCGAGCGCCCGGTGCACGAGGTGGTGCTCCTGGACGGACCGTCCGGTTACCTTAAGAACCCGATGCTGCACTACAACTACGACGACTGGGGCCAGTTCCACGCGAAGCAGCGACGGTATGCGGCCCTGGAATCGAAAATTCTGGCGGAGCGGGGCGTGAAGCCGTGGCCGCACAAGTTCGTCCGCCAGCCAGCGCGTGAGTTCTGGCGGCGGTACGTGACGCTCAAGGGATATCGTGACGGGTGGATCGGCCTGAAACTGGCTGCACTGCTGAGCTTCTACTACGGGTTCATGCCCCACTGGTATCTCGTCCGGCCTGCCAGGCCGGCAGCCGGCTGAGTCCCCGCGGGCAGGGCCGGCAAGGCGGCGGGCGGTGCTAAGGCTGCACCTGGAGGCGACGCAGCAGGTTGGGCAGGCCCTGGTCGATGAGTGCCTGAAGAAGGTCGGCTGTCTCCGCGTAGTCTGCCAGGGCGCCGCCGAAGGGATCTGCGACGTCATCGTGTTTGCCAGCCAGCTCTGCAAGCAGGTAGACTTTCGCCAGATGCTCCGGCGCCATGTAGAAGATGGACCGCCGGTGCGATTCCTCCATCACCAGGATGATGTCGGCCTGCCTGAGAAGCGGGGCCGTCAACGGCTGTGAGCGATGTCCGCGGAGGTCGATCCCGCGTCCCTCCAGCACGTTGGCGGCGTGCGCGCTGGCGGCACGGCCCGAATCGGCCCAGACGCCGGCGGAGACGACCTGAATCCGGTCGGTCAGGCCTGCCTTAGCGAGGCGATCGCGCAGGATAGCCGCAGCCATGGGCGAGCGGCAGATATTCGCGGTGCAGACGAAGGCGACAGTCTTCAATGGGGCTCCAACGAACGCCCCCGGGACAAGTTCTGCCCCGGGGGCGGAGGCAGTGGGGGGTCAGGCGAGCTCAGGCTGGATCAGGCCATATTCGCCGTTGCGCCGGCGATACAGGACGTTGATCTGATTCTGGTTGACGTTGAAGAACACATAGAAGTCGTGGCCCAGCAGCTCCATCTGTTCGATCGCTTCCTCCTCATCCATGGGCACCATTTCGAAGCGCTTAACCCTGGAGACGGCCGGCCGCTCCTCTCCTTCGTCTTCCTCCTCGATGACCTCAGCCGCCGCGATGCCAGCCTGCGAGATATCGGTCCTCTTAGCCGAGCGCTTGCCCTTGTAGCGATCCGCCTGGCGCTGCATCTTCTCGACAACCGCATCGATGGACACGAAGATGTCCGACGAAATCTCCTCCGCGCGCAGAACGACTTTCTTCGTGCGCAGGGTGACTTGCGCGATCTGGCGGTCATCGGCAGCGCGCGCGCCTTCGGCCTTCTCCAGCTCCACCCGTCCATCGATGATGTCCGGTAAGTAGCGATCCAACCGGCCTATCTTCTTCTCCACATACTTGCGCAGTGTGTCGTTGATCTCGATGTTCTTGCCGGTGATGGTGAGTTGCATATCACTTGCTCCTTTCCATTATCGTGGCGATAAGGTATCCGGCCTGCCGACGGCGAGGCGTCTCACCTGCCAGGGAGCGAGCATCAGTGAGCACCGTTGACGGCGATAAGCCGTAGGACTGCCGGACTGTGGATGGCTCGATTGTAGTGCGCGTCATGGGAAAAGTCAACAGCTACCGGGCGCGCAGCGCCGGCGCCCGCGTGTGACTCAGGCCCATGTCAGCGCCGTCTCCGATCCGGATAGGTCGCTCCACCCCGGTCGGGCCACGGTGAGCCCGACGACGGTCGCGGCCCCGCGGTCCTTGAGGGCCGCCGCGCAACTCTCCAGGGTGGCGCCGGTGGTGCAGACGTCATCGACGAGCACGATGCGTAGCCCTGGAACCTTGTCCGTGCACTGGAAGGCCCCGGCGATGTTCCTCTGCCGCTCTGCGCGCGTCAGGCCGACCTGGGGGCGCGTGCGAACGGTGCGGACCAGCTCCCGCGGCGCTGTCGGCACCCCGACCTGCCGGGACAACTCGCGCGCCAGCAACTCGGCCTGGTTATAGCCCCGCTCGGCTTCGCGCCTGGCGTGGAGGGGAACCGGCACGATGACGTCCGCAGCGATGTCGTGCGCATGCCACGCGGCAACCAGCCACTGCGCGAGCAGGCCGGCGAGATCGCGCACGTTTGCGTATTTGTAGCTTTGAATTGCTTCCCGCATGGGGTGGGTATAGATGGTGGCAGGGCAGATGCCGTCGATCCGTGCCGGCTCGGCCGCACACGCGGCGCACAGGCTGCGCGCAGCCTGGCCGCGTCCGCAGCGGGGACAGGTTGCGATCGGGTAGGGACGCACCGACGACCGGCACTTCTCACAGAAGAGCTCGCCGACCCTGGCGCAGCCGGGGCACCGGGGCGGATAGACGAGGTCAAGCAGGCCGCGTCCCAGGCCCCCGATGCGGGTGAGAAGCCCGCCTGACGGGCGGCTGCTGTGTGGCGCCATGAGAATAGCTAGCTTCGGCCCGCAAACAGCCCCTGAACGGTGTTGACGACCCATAGCCTCAGATCATCGCCCATGATCAGGAGGATCGCCATGATGATGATCGCAATCAGGACGATGATGAGAGCCAGCTCGATGAGGCTGGCGCTGGATCCCTGGTTTCGCATTCAGTCAGGTTCCCTTCTTCAGTGCAGACGTGTCATCCCCGAGCCCCTGGGGCGCGAGTCGCTCTTCCGGCGCGGGGTAGCGGCCGCAGCGCGTGGTGCAGCCTCCGCAGGCTCAGCCCGGCGACCGTTCGCATGGCACGGAAGATCTCGTTCTTCGA
>CAZMIS010000460.1:0-3451 GCA_964566325.1 uncultured Anaerolineales bacterium | reverse complement strand
CCGTATCGCCGATGCGGATGTCCAACTCGCGGACGTAGTCCTCGTTATGTAATGTGGCTTGCGAGACCGTCACCCCACCGACCACGACGGGCTCGAGCACCGCGTACGGGTTGAGCGATCCGGTGCGGCCGACGTTCACGCGGATATCCAGGAGACGCGTGATTGCCTCCTGGGCCGGGTACTTGTAGGCCACTGCCCAGCGCGGATCCTTGCCTATGAAACCCAAACGTGCCTGCATCGCAAAGGAATCGATCTTGATGACCAGGCCGTCTGCCTCATAGGGAAGCGTGGGGCGCTCGACCTGGCCCCACGCCACCACGTACTGGACCACCTCGTCGAAATCCACGAAACGTCGTGCCCGCTGCTCCACCGGGAAGCCCAGGTCGCGCAAGAAAGCCAACGCCTCCCATTGGGAGCCGACCGCTCTGCTCCCGTCCACCAGTTCCAGTATCTGGTACAGCCACAGCCGGATCGGCCGGGTGGCCGTGATCCGCGGGTCGAGCTGGCGCACGGAGCCGGCGGCAAAGTTGCGCGGGTTGGCGTAGGTTCGCTCCCCTGTCTCCTCCTGCTGCGCATTGAACCGCTCAAAATCCGCAATGGGCGTGTAGGCTTCGCCGCGCACCACGATGCGGGCGGGCGGCGTCATCGCATGCGCGTCCGCGCCGACCGGGATGCGGAGAGGCGCGGCGCGCACCGCCCGCAGGTTGCGGGTGATGTCTTCTCCGACCTCCCCATCTCCGCGCGTAGCGCCCAACACCAGGTGTCCTGACTCATAGGTGAGCACCACGCTCAGCCCATCGATCTTGGGCTCGACGACGTATGCGATCTCCGCGCGTTGGTCCTCGGGCAGCAGTCGCAACAGCCGATCGCGCCAGGCGAGGAGTTCCTCGACGGTAAAGGCGTTGGCGAGGCTCAGGACGGGCGCGGGATGTCGAACCTTGACGAACCCATCGGCAGGCGCGCCGGCAACGCGCTGCGTCGGTGACTCCGGCGTGACCAGCTCAGGATGCGCGGTCTCCAGCGCCACCAACTCGCGCCAGAGCGCATCATATTCGGCATCGCTGATCTGCGGGTCATCCAACACATAGTAGCGACGTGCGTGATAATCGATGGCCCGGCGAAGCGCGTCCAGACGCTCCCGACTACCCTCTGCCAACATGTCTCCCGCTCTCTCTCATCGCATCCAGTCGCCCTGGAACGATCGGTCATTATACCCTATCGCCGCCAATCTCAATAGAAATGTATCAATCGACGGCCTGCAGGGTCTTGCCCATCATCTCGTACCGGCGAAATGGAGTGAAGCCGAACTTGCCGTAGAATCCCACCAGGCTCGTCCAGTCGATGACACACCCTGCCACACCCGCGTCGCGCAGCCGGCAGAGGCCGGCGTCGAGAACAGCGGCGCCGAACCCTGTGCCCCGCCGAGCCGCACTGACGCCGATCGGCCCGAGATGTCCCCACGGCCGCGGCAGGGAGTTCATAAAAACCCGATCGAGCGTGCGCAGCGAATCCTCAAACGTCAGCCAGCAGAACCCGTCGATCCCGGCGTCGGTGACCAGCACCATGATGTCGGAGATCCGGCCGCCCTCAGACAGGAATTCCAGCTGTTCGTAGCGCCAGCGGCCGCCGAACTCGCCTGCGAAGAAGGTGTCGAGCGCTGTGGCATCGTCGCTGCGCGCGGGCCGCACCCACGCGCTGTGTGGCTTAGCCACGAAGGCCGGCGTTTCGTACGCACGCAGATCGCGGGCGACGTCCCAGACTACGGCATCATCGGGATCGGCCACATATCCCCTGCGTCTGAAGAAGTCTGCCCGCGCCAGTTCCGACGGCAGGCCGGGTGCGAACGGCCGCAGGCTTCCGCCCAGGCGGGCGTGCGTGCATCCGCGGGCGGCCAGCCAATTCTCTGCCCAGGCCAGCAGCGCGGCGCCGATCCCCTGGCCCTGGTGCTCCGGCGCCACTGCGATGGCGTCGATCCAGCCTGCATCGCGCGGTGACACGCTCGGATCGCCCCCCCGAAACTCGGTGGCGAGGACGATCCCGGCGGGCGTACCCGCGATCCGGACAATTCGGCCCGCCTGGCGCGCGCCGCGGCATGGCCGCGTATTGTAGCGCGCCCCGCCGTTCGTGATCGCCAGGTCCGGCCCGCACGCTGCGTTCCACAGCTGGGCGAGCGACGCCACGTGCCTGGAATCGTCGCGATCGAATTCTTCGGGTTGGAATCGCATCATCGCCCTCCCCCACAGCGAGCCCTCTCACGATCCCCATCGTGGGCGGCGGCAGCGGTCGTTGTCGAAACGTTGCGTGAGCGGGTGGGCGCGTCGCCTGGTTGGGCCGCTACAACCGCTTCAGCATCTCATACTGGCGGATCGTCACCTTGAACTGCAGGGCTGCCAGCACGCGGCACAGTGGATCGTCCGCCGACACGTTCATGATGCTCAGCGGTTGGCCGGGATAGAGCCGGGAGAGGGCCTGCAACAGGGGCCGGCCGGCGGACACTGCGCCGGCGTCCGGGTGGATGCCCACGTCCAGGATCGCGACGCCGTCGACTCTCTCCGCCACCAGGCAATGTGCGGCGCGGCGGCCATTCAACGCCAACGAGTAGCCCCGCGCCTGGCCAACCAGCCGCTGCAATGTCGCCAGGTCGCGCTGCCAGCTCGGTTGCTCCCTGTGCAGTGTCTCGAAATCAAGGAGCAGCGACCGTGCGTCCACCTCGCTCAGCATCTCGGAAGGCGCCGGCAGCGCGTCATCCTCATGTCCCCGCCGCCACGTCAGCAGCTCACGAACGTTGACGAACCCCAACTGGGAGTACAGGACTGAAGCAGCAAGGTTGTTGCTGATCACCTCGAGGGCCAGTTCGTTCATGCCCAGCCGCCGGGCGTTGTGCAGCAGGACCCCGAGCATCTGGCGTGCGACGCCCAGACGCCTGTACTCCGGGACGGTGCCGACTGCACTGACCCAGCCGCGGCCTGAACGCTCCGACAGAAGCGCCATACCTACCAGGCGCTCTCCTGACTGCGCGATGACGGAAGCATCGGGAACCACATCATACAACCAGTCCATGCGGGCCAACTGGTCCGCGTTGACGTGGAGGGGAACGAAGTAATCAGCGTAAGCCTCGTTCAGGCAACGGGCACGCAGGGCATAGCTGGCACTGCTCGCCTGGCGGTATTGGATCGCTGTCATGCTGCAAATGATACCACAATCGCCGGAAGTGCCATCACTGTAGGCAAGCCTCTTTGAAATCGGCGGGCCGCACCCTATAATGCCGGTGCTATGGAACTGGAGATGCAGGCCGGACGACGGCCAATGACCGTTCACCGAACACGGCGCACGTCGGTGCGCGCGCTCGTCGCGCGCGCGGCGCTTCTCTTCATGATCGTCGTCGGCGTCCCGAGCGATGGATTTCTTGGCGCAGCACGTCTGACGCAGATCGCGCGCCAGGCCGTCAGTG
>CAZMIS010000459.1:0-3456 GCA_964566325.1 uncultured Anaerolineales bacterium | reverse complement strand
AGCAACCCCCGCGCTCGCCGGGAGTTTCTAGGCAGCCGCGCAGCGGCGAAGAATCCCGGCGCCTTAGCCCGGCGTCTCCAGGTGCACCGTGGCCAGCTGCGCGTAGATCGGCCCCGAAGGCCGCAGGTCGCTCTTGATCAGGTGCACCGCGGTCACCCGCTGCACCGCGATCTGCTCCACCACCGATCGCTCGACCATCTGGCCGATCGCCACCTCCGCGCCATTCCCCGCATTACGGCTGACGCGGCCCAGCGTGAGATGCGGCGAGAAGCTGCGTTCCTCGGTGGGCCACCCCAGGGGCGCGACGTATTGTTCCACCGCGGCCTGCAGCCGGCCCAGGTGACGGCTGCCCACCTCACGCACGGCCACCCAGATCACCCGCGGCCGGCGCGTGTTCGGAAAGCAGCCGCGACCCTCGAACAATAAGTCGAAGGGCGGAATGCCTTGGCACGCCTGCGCCAGCGCATCGGCCACCTTGCTGATCTGGCTCACCGGCGTGTCGCCCAGGAACTTCAGTGTCAGGTGGATCGCGTCCGGCGCCACCCACTTGACGCTGCCCGGCGGCGCCTGGCGTTTGAACTTGCCCTGGACGCGGCTCAGACCGTCGCGCACCTCTTCGTCCAGATCGATCGCGATGAACGTCCGCAAGGTCAGTTCCGGCATGCTTGGCCTCTCAACCATGGTGCTGTTGGTGCGTGCTACTTGCCCGCGCTGCCGCCGAGCCGGGACTTGCGGCCGGCCATCCCCGCGTCCTCGTCCGGGATGTCCGCCGCGGGCTGGGGTGCGGGCTCGGCAGATGAGCCATAGACGTCGCTCATGGCCGCGAGCAGGTCGTTCAGGCGCTCCACTTCCCGGTCCACGTCGTCGGCAATGCGGGCTGCGGTCGCGCCGTCCAGGTCCATCGCGTTGAGCACCTGCAGCTGAGAATAAACGGTGCCCATCGCGGCCAGGGTGTCATCCAGGTTCAGGCGCGTGCGCTTCATGACGCGTGCCAACAGCTCCAACTGGCGCTCCTGTTCCTCGTAGGCCGACAGGGTCCGGCGAATCTGCTTCTGCATCTCCGGCTCGGCTTCCAGCGAGAGCTGGCGCTCGAGCCGTGCGATGTGGCCCGGCACCTCGCGCACGTCGCGCTGAATCAGCTCGTCCCCCTCGTAGAGGGTGAGCCGATCGGCCAGCTGGCCGACCCGCTCTTCCCAGCTGGTCAGCTTCTGCAGTACGCCGCTCATGCGCTCCGCGATCGGACCGGGGCGGCGGTTCTTGATCAGGCTCTGGATCTTGCGCCGGTAGGAGACGGCGCGCTGGCGGTATTCCGCCGGGGAACGGGGGGGCCGCTCCTGCACCCGCGCGGCCCGCGTGGCGCTGCGCCGGGTGGGCTGTGGTGCGGTCCGGATCGGCGGCGAGCTCCGTTCGGCCGCGGGGAAACGGCCGGCCGGGACTGCCTCACCTGTTCGCGTCGCAGTCGGCGCCGGCTCCGCGTCCACGGTCCACTCGCCGGACGCCACTTCACCTGCATCCGAGCCCGCCTTCCTGTTCTGAACGGCCAGCCAGACGAACGCCGCTGCGAGCACCGCGGGCAGGCCACAGAAGGCGAACGCAGCGCCGCCGCCGCCGAGCGCAGTCACAACCGACAGGACCGTCAGCAGCGCGCCCAGCGCCATGAAGAGCCCGACCAACATCACGATCGTCACGATCGGACGCGCTGCCGGCGGTACGCCGCGCCGCGCGTCCGCATCCGGCGCACCGCGCGCGCGCAGGAGGCTCACCAGCGCGGCGACCCCCATCAGTATCAGCGGTCGCAGATCTGCTCCGCGCCGCCCCCTGTGACGACCCATGATCAGCCTTTCTCCGTGCGCAATTCAGTACTACTCATTACGCACGAACGACCCAAAAGGATTCACCGGGCGTCAGCGCACCCGGCGATAAGCAGACCTGTCGCCGGGCCCGACCGGCGTGTCCCAGTGCATCGTGGCGTCGATGCCCATCTTGGCCGTGCGGCTCTTCTGCCCCGGCACGTGATGTGCGGAGGGGTCCAGCGAGCTCGACGGCTGGTCCGGGAGCACCACGAGCCCGCGATCCGCCTGGAAGCGGGTCGCCACGGCCCATTCCACATCGGCCGGGTCGAAGGGATCGATGTCCTCGTCCACCACCCAGACGTGCTTCAGGCTGCTGTGGCCCCGGAACGCGGCTGCGATGGCCTGCCGGCCGTCGTCCGGCCGCTCCTTGGCGATCTGCACCACCGCGTGCAGCCACGATGCGCCGCCCGGCGTGATGTTGACGTTCAGGCAGCGCGCCACCTGGTTGACCTCCGCAAAGATGGTCGGCTCGCGCGGCATGCCCATCAGCAGCCTGTGCTCCAACCGGCCGGGCAGGAGTGCATGATAGAGCGGGTTGCGGCGGTGGGTGATGCGCCCGATCTCGATCACGGGCTGTTGGCGGATGAAGTCGTACGTGCCGGTCAGGTCGACGAAGGGACCCTCGTCCGTCAGCGTCTTTGTGATCCATCCCTCCAGCACGAACTCCGCGTCGGCCGGGACGCGCACGCCGTTGTCGAGCTCGACCATCGGGGTCGGCGCGAGGGCCTGCGCGATGCTCATCTCGTCGACGCCGGGCGGCGGGGCCATGGACGCGGCCAGCAGCACGTGGAGCGGCAGCCCGATGCAGATGCCGACCGGAATGCCGTCCTCTGAGTTGCGCCACGCGGTTTCCGCGCCGCGGCGTTCCACCAGCCGGGCCGCCATACGCGTCTTGTCCAGCCGCAGCAGGCGGTGATAGGAGGCATTGGGGCCCGTTGCCGGGTCGTTGATGAACGCGACCGCTGCCGATGCGTACGGCCCGCCGTCCTGCGGGTAATGGGTGAGGAAGGGCAATTGCCCGAGGTCCACCTCGGGCATCACGATGTCCAGGCACGCGGCGTCAGCCACGACGGGCGGCGTCTGCGGGTCGGCCAGCGCGCCGGCAAGCCGGAAGATCACCTGGTCGGGCGGCGCCCCTAATGCCAGGGCGAAGTAGCGCCGGTCGGAGCAGACACCGGCCACAACCGGGAATGCGCTGCCCACGACGTTCTCAAACAGCATGGGCCGGCCGTCCTCCGCCGCCGCAAGCTGTGCGATCTCGAGGTATGGGTCGGCTTCCGCCTCATGGCGCAGGAGGTACCCGGCCTCCGCCGCCACAGCCAGAAACTCGTGCAGATTCATGCGTCGTCCCCTCCTGCCCGGCCGACCTCGGTCACGATCACGCGCACCGCGCCCGCGGCGCGCAGCGAGCCGGCCACCGCAACCGCGGTCTCGGGCGTCACCAGCGCGATCATGTTGCCGCCCCGGCCGCCGCCGGAGAGCTTCGCGCCCGTTGCACCCGCATCTCTCGCGGCCGCGATGAGCCTCTCCAACTCCGGGCTGGACACGCCGATCTCCCGCAGCAGGGCCTGGTTCTCGTCCATGAGCGGACCGAGCTCCTCCG
>CAZMIS010000458.1:0-3464 GCA_964566325.1 uncultured Anaerolineales bacterium | reverse complement strand
CAGATCCTTCGCGATCCTGACCGCTTGCACCGTGCCGTCGACGGTGCTGACACCCGTGCAGGCGCCGCCGATTTTGACCGTGCCGTCGACCGCCGCCGCGTCGATCGCCTGCTGCACCGCGCTCGCGTCCCTGCTGGCATATTCGGTGTCACCTACCTTGGCCCGGCACGGGGTCTGGATTTCCACCGCGCCGATGTCGATCCGCCCGCTAATCACGCGCGGCAATCCGCGCTGGTCTGTGTCGCCCGAGGGCGCCACGTATGCCGGATCGCCGGCGTTGATCACGAGACTGGCGGACGTCGGCTCGAACGTGAGGGTCGGACCGCCGTTATCCTCCAGCGGCCCGAGCAGGGGATCCGTATGTAGGGTGCCCGCACTGGTGAACGCGCAAGTGGAATCGTCGTCGAGGTTGTGCCCGCCGTCAACAACGACCGCAGTGTCGGAAGTGCCGCAGTTGCGGGGGGAGTTATCCGCCAGGATCGTTCCCTTGACCGTCAGAGCGCCGTTGCCGAAGATGTCGATCCCGCCTTCACCCTCTGCTGCCCATTGAGACGTGTTCCCAACCAGCGTGGAAGACTCGAGCATGCCCGTGGGCGCCTGGCTCGAGATCGCACCACCGGAAACCTTGACGGTGTTGTTCGCCAGCGTGCTGTTGGAGATCGACAGAGAGGATTCCCAGCCCTGGTCGCGGCTGAAGATGCCTCCGCCGGCGCCTCCGGCAGAAGTTACCGCCGTGTTGCCTTCAATCAGGCTGCGGACCACCGTCAGATGGCGATCGTTGTAGATTCCCGCGCCATAGCGCGCAGAGGAGTTGCGGACGGTGCACCTGTCAACGGTGAGGGTGCCGGTGTTATAGATACCTCCACCGTTCCCCTCTCCCCAGGTGTCTATTTGATATCCCCCCTGGATTCTCAAGCCTCGCAGTGTCACAACGGCTGGGTAGTCGACATAGACGACCCGCCCCGCCCCACCGGCATCGAGGGTTGTGGGATGTGCGACAGGATCGAGGCCGGCGGCCCAGTCGGAGGAATCGTAGCCGCCCTCGATAGTGAGGTGCTTGGCGATCTTGACCGTTTGCACCGTGCCTCCGACGTCGCTGACACCCGTGCAAACGCCGGCCACCAGAACGGTGCCGTAAGTGGCCGCGGCATCGACCGCGGCCTGGACGGTCGTGTAGTCCGTCGTCGAACCTGCCACGCGGGCCACACAGGCAGCCGCGGGCGCTGCGGGTGCAACGCGCACGGCTATCCCTTCGCCGAGGGATGGAATGCCCGCGTCGTCGATCGGCATCGCCGCGACGCTGGGTGCGCCTGCGCCGCACAACAGGAGACAGGCGATGAGCAGCCCTCCCCATGTGGTGGGACCCCATCGCCGAGCACTGATCGGGAGATGTCTCATAGGATAGCCTCCTCTGTCCCCTGCCGGGCCTACTTGTCGTAGTCCTGCCCGACCAACTGGCCGGCCGTCAGCACCCGCTGGATCACGAAGTAGCCGCGCGCGGTGATCGTGTTCTGGTGCAGTCCGTCGATCACCTCGCGATAGGTTCCACCCCACGTCGCACCGCCCCAGTCCACGGTTGCCGCCGTCGCTTCCCCGCCGGGGGGCTGCTCGGTCAGCGCCAGGACCACTTTCCGGTTCACGAGGTACGATTCGTACATATAGAGCGGCACGGTCTCCTCGTAGCCCTGGTACTTGCGGTCCAGGTTGTCGTGATCGGGGTTGTACTTGTGTTTGAAGGGGTTGAGCGGGTCGTCGGCCGGCAGCACCAGGTCGTACTCCAGCACCCTGAGCTGCCCCGTTTCATCCCGTCCGCCGAATGGTCCGGCCTGGATGGCCGGCTCCTGCAGGCTCAGGAAGTTCACCGCACTGACCCGCCGGTCCTCGCTCATCTCGTAGTAGGGCAGCAGCTCGGTCTGTCCGCCTTGGCTCACGCGCAGCAGGATGCGGAAGCGCGCTTCGCTGCCCTGGCCGTTCGCAAATGCGGTCGGTGCGCTCGCCACGATGTCGCCGCAGGCAACCGCCATCTCGCCGCGCCGGATGAGGATGTTCGCATCGCCGACCAGGCTCGCCAGGGTTGCAGCGTAAGTCGTGACCAGGCGGCCGTTCTCAACGACCCCGAGCGTGACCAGGTCTTCCCGTGGGGTCGCGCACAGGCCGGCGCGCAGCACGGCCTCGTCTGCGCGCACGAAGCCGAAGTTGAGCGGCGGCTCCACCCGGTTGTCGTATGCGTCGTAATAGGGCAGGTACGGCTCGCCCTCGGGGGGCTCGGGCAGGATTTGCGCCAGGTAGCTATCCGGGTGAGCAGGATCGTCCGACGTTACGGCCGTCGCGCCCTTCTTGAGGGCTGTGTTCTCGAGGGTGACCGTCGCGGGCCAGGCGTTCGGGGTCAACACGGGTGCGGTGTTCGGATCGTACCCGGCCAACACCTCGGCCGGCACGGCAACATCGAATCCGCTCTCGTAGCCGCCGGGCTCCGTGATCTCGAGGGTGTACGTCCCCGCGGCCAGCGCATCCAGCCAGTAACTGCCGTCCGCCAACGTGGCGCCGCTCTTGGCGTACGCGCCTTGCGTCACCTTCACCGGTACGCCCGCCAGCCCCTTTTCGTCCGCGTCGCGCTGGCCGTTCTGGTTCGCGTCGACAAAGACCCAGCCGTGCACGTAGGGCGCGGTCACCGCGGGGGGCGTTACGGTTTCAGCTGCCCGGTCGGGCAGTGTCAGCGTGATCGTCACCTGGAGGGTCGACGAGGCGCCCGACACCTCTTCATGGATCTCGGCCGCGCCGCGCGTGCCGGAGTTGTTCTGGGAGGCGAGGGAGATCGTCAGGTCGAAGGTGTCATCGGTCGATCCCAGCCGGGCCTCACTGACGTCGTTGACGACGACGTTGCCCACCCACAGACCCGCGTAGGAGCCCGGCTCGGCGCTCACCGGGACCAGCCAACGCGTGCCGAGGATGGCGCAGGAGACCTCCAGGAGTGTCTCGCCCGCGACCGCCTGCTCCTCGCCCGGCACCTGCAGCGTGACCCACCTGGTGTGGCCAGGCTCCAGCGTGATCGTCTGGGGGCCTTCGCGCAGGTCGAAGAACTCGGGCGGCTCCTCGTTGGTCTCGTAGTGCAGTGCGACGGCCGTGCCGGCGCCCGGGGGCAGCGAGAGCGTGACGTTGCCCGCGGCGCCCGATAGGTTCTCCAGCCGCAGCGTCGTGCTGTTTCCCCCGAACCCGGCCTTGAATCTGAGGCCCTCCGCGGGCAGGAACATGGCCTCTTCAGAGGTTCCCAAGTCCAACGGCGCCGTGTAATCGCCGTCCTCCGGCTCGTCCGCGTAGCGCACGAGATAGGCGGCCCCTGGTTCCAGCGAGTCGGCCGCGCTCAGCGGCGCTGTCCACCCGCCCGCGGCCGTAAGCCCGCGCACTTCGGTGATCGGCGAACCGGACGTGAACAGGGATACCGTCGCTCCGGTGGCGGTTACAGG
>CAZMIS010000457.1:0-3482 GCA_964566325.1 uncultured Anaerolineales bacterium | reverse complement strand
GCCATCATGTACCTGCCGACCCTGTCCAGGCTTTCCGCGTTACCCTCGTCCTCGCCATATTCCTCGCCCTGCGCCAGGTACTCACGCAGGACCTGGGCCACCGCGTCAGGCAGCGAGCGAACGCGGTTCGCGCCGAAGCCCAGGGATCGTCCGCCGCCGATCCCAGCCAACTGATCGATCACCTCGTTGAGACGCGCCTGTTCGTTGAGCGGAGAGGGCAGGCGCAGGATGAGCGAGATCAGCCTTCCCAGTGCTTCTGAGACCGCGGCAACATCGCTGCCAGCCTTGCCCACGTTCATGAACACCTCGAACGGCTCGTTGCCGCCGTTGATGTTGACCGTGACAAATGCCGTGCCCAGGGGCGTCTCCTTCCGGTAGGTGATGCCGCGCAGCGCAGTCGGGCGAGGCCGCCGCTTGAGAGCCGGGAAGGCATCGCCGGACACAGTTGCAGCGTGCTCCGAGAGTCCCGGCAACGATTCCTGGCCGGCTGCGCGGCTCTTGGCCTCCGCGGTGGCCTTTGTCTCCAGGACCGCGTCCTGCCGGCTGCCCGTCACGTAGACGGTCATACCCTTGCACCCCAGCCGCCAGCCCAGCAGATACGCCTGCTTGACGTCGTCGACGGTGGCGCTGGCCGGGAAGTTGACCGTCTTGCTGATCGAGTTGTCCACGAAGGCTTGGATCGCCGCCTGCATGTGAACGTGTTCGGATGCCGTGATATCCTGCGATACGACGAAGACGCGCCGGATTTCCTCAGGCACATCCGGGACATCCTGGCAGCTGCCCAGCAAGAGGACCTGCTCGGTGATGCTCTCGCGGGCCTCCGGGCCGATGCCGGCCTCTGCCAGTGCGCGTTCGAACAGCGGGCTGGTGTAGTTGAGCTTCAGATCGCGATCGCCGTCCTTAACGGTGCGCGTGTAGGCCAGTGCAAACACGGGCTCACAGCCGTAGCCCTCGCAGCCTGCCACGGTGCCGATGGTGCCCGTGGGAGCAACGGTGGTCTGGGCGGCATTGCGGATGCCGTGAAGGCGGATGCCGGAGACGATCTCATCCCAGTCGAGGACGGGGCGGCCCCAGTCCCGTGTATATGGCTCCAGCGGTGCGGGCGGCTGCCATCGGAAATCGTCTTGATCGTAGATGCTGCCCTTGATCGACAGGAAGGGCCCGCGCTCCCGGGCCAGCTCGATGCTGGTCTTCATGCAGTGGAAGCGGATAAACTCGGTGACCTGCGCGGCAAATTCGTGGGATTCCTCTGAGCCGTAGCGGACACCGAGGCGATACATCAGGTCGCCGAGCCCCATCATCCCCAAACCGATGCGCCGTGCGCGCAGGGCCGCCTCCCTGAGTTGCGGGACCGCGGGGACGTACTTGTTCGCATCGACGACGTTATCCAGGAAGCGGGTGGAGACGATCACGCTCTCGCGCAGCTTCTCCCAATCCACCCGGTTATCGTCTGTTGCATGCTGAGCCAGGTTGACGGAACCGAGGCAGCAGTTCTCGTAGCTGCCCAGCGGCTGCTCTCCGCAGGGGTTTGTTGCCTCGAGCTGATACAGGTGGGGCAGAGGGTTGTAACGATTTGCCGCGTCGAGGAACAGCGCGCCCGGCTCGCCGTTGTGATGCGCGTAAGTCACGATTTTGTCGAAGAGATCACGCGCGCAGACGCTGCGCCAGACCTGTCCTGTGCGCGGGTTGACCAGGTCAAAGTCGCTGTCGGCCTCGACCGCGGCCATGAATACGTCGGTCAGGCCAACGGAGATGTTGAAGTTGGTGATCTGGCCTTCCTGGGCCTTGCAAGTAACGAATTCCTCGATATCCGGATGGTCGACGCGGAGCACTGCCATGTTGGCGCCCCGTCTCGTGCCGCCCTGCGCCACCTCGCCGAATGCCGTGTCGTAGACCCTCAGGAAGCCGACCGGCCCGGTCGCCACGCCCGCGCTGGAAGCAACTGCATCGCCCTTCGGCCGCAGGCGCGAGAAGGAGAAGCCGTTGCCACCACCGGTCTGCTGGATCAACGCTGCGTCGCGCAGGGTCTGGAAGATGCCGGCCGAATCGCGGCCCATGTCGTCGCTGACCGGCAGCACAAAGCAGGCGGCCAACTGGCCCAGCGGGGTGCCCGCGCCGGTGAAGGTGGGGGAGTTCGGGAAGAACCGCAGACTGGTCAGCAGGCCGTAGAAGGCATCCTCGGTGCTCTGCACATCGAACCCGTGTTGGGCGTCCGGCTCCGCGACTGCGTGGGCCACGCGGCGGAACATGCCGGGAATGTCCTCGACAGGCTGGCCGTCCAGGCCGCGGCGCAGGTAACGCTTCCGCAACACCTGGCGGCTGTTCTCTGAGAGGTCAATGGTCTGCGGCGGTTCGATCATTGGCGCGAATCGCCGGCGCTGCTGCTCGGTCATCTCGGGCTCCTCGGGTCTATTTTCGCTCTTTCATCAATCGTTCGAGTTCTCGTTGCAGGGTTTCGACGTCTTCCATTTCCATGTACACCATGGCGAACCGGATGTAAGCGAGCGGGTCCAGCTCGTTCAGCTTGTCCAACACCATCTCACCGATGACTTCACTTTGGACTTCTGCCTTGCCCAAGGCGAACAGGCGCTCTTCAACCTGGTCAACGATGCGGTCGATGTCGGTCATCGCGATGGGCCGTTTGGCGCAGGCGATCCGGATGCCCTGAAGCAGCTTATGCCGGTCGAACGGCTCACGGCGACCGTCGCGCTTGACGATCAGCAGCGCCTCAGAAATCTGTTCGTAGGTGGTGAAACGCTTCCGGCACTTCTGGCACTCACGGCGACGGCGGATGCTGTCGCCTGCCGATCGCGTGTCCACCACCCGTGAATCCGGCTGTCCGCAGTACGGGCACTGCATATGATTCCCCCTCCGACCGACAAAAAGGCCATGCCCGACCGCCGTGCTTTGCGTAGAACGTGCAGCGGGACATGGCACAACTAACGCATGACTGATGAGCGTCACTGACTCTCAGTCACTACCCATAGTATCCAGATTATGTCATTGTACTGTATGTAGTGTAGCCTGACGAGAGTATAGCACACGAGAGGCGAGGACGCAAGGCGAAAATGGGCGGTTTCCCATCTTTTAAGGTTGGATCTTGCCTGGGCGCTCCGCGCGCAGTGTGGGGATCGCGCGGGGACGCACCAATGCTGCGAGAGCGCCGCAGCGCTCTCGCAACTGGCGCGGTCGTCCTCGATTACTGATTGCGTCCGGCGCGGCGAAGGAATGCAGGGATATCCAGATCGTCGCGGTCGTAGGTCCGGCGTGGGAACTCGACGACGCGGCTGTCCTCGCCCTGCGCGACCTTCTGGTCTTTGATGGCGTCGAAGCCGGTCGCGATCACGGTGATGCGAATGCCGTCCTTCATGTTCGGGTCGATGACCGCACCGAAGATGATGTTGGCGTCCGGGTCCGCCGTGCGCTGGATGATCTCGGCGGCTGCATTGACCTCGTGCAGCGCCAGATCGGTGCCGCCGGTG
>CAZMIS010000456.1:0-3484 GCA_964566325.1 uncultured Anaerolineales bacterium | reverse complement strand
CGAGTCGCGATCGGAGCGCCTCTCTCATCTCGTGAAATCGCTCGGAGACCGTGGCGACCTCCGACAAGCGCGACTCCGGGAGTACCGTGTCAAACGAACCGGCGCCAATGGCCTCGGCTGCGGCGGCGAGCTGACGCACCGGCCGCGAAATGCGCCGCGATAGCCAGGCTGCGAGCAGGAGCGCGACGGCGACTGCCGCCGTCGAGGCGATCGCAGCATAGGTGGGCGCCAGGTGATCGCGGAATGCGCGCGGTGAGACGTACTGCCCGTCCAGGTTGTCGGGCGCGAACATCACCTCGCCGGGAAGGTCCGCCAGCTGCGGTACAAGGACCCGCATCTTTGCGTCGAGTGCGGCGAGGATCTCCCCGACGTGGGCGCTGCCCTCTCCGTGCATCAGCAGCAGCCCCGCGCCCCAGCCCAGGAACCGGTGGAGCAGCTCCGAATACGGCTGCATGGGCAACTCGATCGGAACCAGGCCGTCCTCGCCCACCTCAGCCCGCGCGGCCTCCAGCGCCCTTGCATCGACCACGTAGCTCAGATCCCGAACGACCTCGGCCGCGATGGGAAGGTCCTCCGCACGCTTCACCAGGTAGTCGGTCTGCCACCAGTCGCCATCCGGACCAAGCGTCCAGCGGGCCTCGAGTTCCCCGTTGCCCGTCCGATAGCGGATGGTTCGCTTCTCCCCGGTCTGCTCCACATCCACCTGGACGTCGTGGTACTGGGCCCGCCAGGGCCGGAGGGGGGCCCAGACCGGCGTGCCGAGGAAGCGGCACGCATCGGAGAGCGTCGACCCTGCACCCTCGGGGAGCGTCTTCCTGACGCTGTGCCACTGATGCCACAACGTCAGGTCGAGGAGCACCAATGGCTCCGGTGTGATCGGCGTCGCCGTTTCGAAGCGCGTCAGGAGTTGATTACGCCAGGACATGGTGATTCTCCTTGGTTGTCTCTGCGAGTGCCGGGGCATCCGCAGGCAGATCGCGACGGCGAGGTTACCACTGCCAATCCCAGGTGGCAAGGCGCCAGCCGTGGCTCTCCACGGCCAGGGCGGCCACGTAGCCCGCCGCGGGATAGTAACTGCGAAGGCTCCAGCGTGCTGCCTGGTCGGGTCCACCCGCAAGTCGCAGCAGCCTGGGGGGTTGGCCAGGCGCCAGGGACACCTCGATGTCAGCCAGGGAGCGCTTGATCCCCTCGCCGCGGGCCTTCGCAACTGCTTCCTTGCCCGTCCAGACCTGGTAGAACGCGAGCGGCTGATCGTCGACCGGCAGCGATCGCAGGGCCGCGGCTTCGTCGCGCGAGAAGAAGTGCTCGGGAATGTTCTGCATCGCGACCTCGGGCCGCACGAGCTCGACGTCCATGCCGACTGCGCGCTCACCGGCGATCGCGAAGAGCGCCATGCCGTGCGAGTGCGACACGTTGAACGAGACCGTGCATGAGCCCGGAGCGACCGGCAACTTGACCGACGGCTTGCCGTGCGTGTTATACTCGAAGCGCACGCGGCGGGGCTCGATATCGAGATACCTGCCCAGGATGGCCCGCAAGACGCCGCGGGCCGCGACATAGCGGTCGCGGTCCTGTGTGCGGCGAATCCTCGCTGCTCGCGCCGTTTCATCCGGCGCCAACGTGGACTGCAGGCTCGTCACGACGGCGTCGGGCACGTCCAGCCATGCCCGCCACAGATGGACCTGGTCGAACGTGACCGCCGGCTTCACAGGCGGGGCCTGCCAGACGATCACGTCCGGAATCGATGTGGGTGGCGCCAGCGAAGTCTCTCTCATGCCGTGATGCCGCCTTGGCTGCCGCCATTATACGTGCGGGCGGCGAATGCGCAAGCCATTTCGGCAGCTGGGTTCTGCAGGCGGATGCCTGCACGGAGTGACGGCCATGTTACTGATCGGAACGTCGGGCTTCTCATATGACGATTGGGTTGGCCCAGTCTACCCGGAAGGATTGCCCGCCCGCGATCACCTCACATACTACGCCGGCCTCTTTCCAACCGTCGAGCTCAATGTCACTTACTACAGGGTGCCAGCACTCAGCACTGTCACCGGATGGGTCCGAAAGACGCCTGATTCGTTCCTCTTCAGCGTCAAGGCATTCGGCGAGATCACGCACCAGCGCGAGGACCCTCCCTTCGCAGCCTTCGTGTCGGCTCTTGCGCCGCTCATCGAGTCGGGCAGGCTCGGTGCGATCCTGGCGCAGTTCCCCTACTCGTTCCACCCGACGCCGGAGAACACTGATTACCTCCGCCGGCTGCGCGGTGGGTTCGCGGATCTGCCGGTCGTCGTCGAGTTTCGCAACGCAGGGTGGATCAGGGACGAGGTGTTCGACCTGCTCCGGTCGCTTTCGTTGGGCTTTTGTTGTGTGGATGAGCCCCGGCTCAGGGGCCTGATGCCGCCCATCGCGGTCGCCACCAGCGAGGTGGCCTATCTGCGTTTCCATGGGCGGAACGCGGCCAAGTGGTATGATCACGAGGAGGCATGGGAGCGCTACAACTACACCTATTCAGGCGCTGAGCTGCGAGAGTGGGCGCCGAAGGTGCGCTCGCTCGAGCCCGAGGCGCCGACTGTGCTGGTCTACTTCAATAACCACTTCCAAGGACAGGCCGTGAAGGGCGCCCGCGATCTGGGCCAACTGCTGTTGGATTTCTAGGAGAGCGATCGGAGCACCGCGTAGACGGTGAAGACGATCAGCATCTGGCCGGGGCCGTAGGTCAGCCAGACAACGTCGTCCAACGCCACTCTTCTGAAAGTCCGATGGGAGAACAGGCCGGCAGCAATCAGGAGATCGCTGAGGAGGAAGAGCGCGGCGCCG
Source organism: uncultured Anaerolineales bacterium (assembly GCA_964566325.1). GTDB lineage: Bacteria > Chloroflexota > Anaerolineae > CG2-30-64-16 > CG2-30-64-16 > JALOOB01. The sequence goes on along the minus strand of CAZMIS010000456.1, from coordinate 673 downwards.
AGCGCGAACAGCCAGTATCTGGCGTCGTGAAAGGCAAGCCCTGTGGCAACGCCGGCCGTAGAGGCGAGCAGCAAGGCGTACGGCAGTGCCGCCCAATGAAGTGTGGTGATGCGCTGCCCGCGATAGACGAAGACCCACCAGCCCAGCACTCCGAGGGCGAGCCAGGCGATCCAGGCTGCAAGCAGCAAGCCGGGCCCAGCCATACCCGCCGCCCTCCACTGGTTGAGCCCGCCCACGATGTAGGCAACGTGTCCCGCCGCGAACGCTGCCATGCCGGCCAGAACGGGCTCTTTGACCGGGATCAGGCGCGCCAGTAACAGATCGCCCGCCAGGCCCAAGGTCATCCCCACTGCGATCAGCAGCGCAAAATGGTGGGCTGCCGTGCTCCTGGCGAGCGCGGCCAGAGTCCAGCCGCAAAGGGTGAGCACCACGCTCGACGCCATCCGCGTCCATGCCGGCATGCGCCGTCCGGCCTCCCGCCCCCTGGCCTGCAGGCTGCCCCCAAGATAGCCGCCGAAGAGAAGCGTGGCCCAGATCAACCACAGCGGCAGCAGCCATCGGGTCATCTCATCCCTCCACTCAATCGCACCGCCGCCCTGCCGGCGGCAGCAGGGGCACGCTGAACTACATCTTCGGCGGGTAGCCCGTGATGTCCCGGATCTCCTCGTAGAGC
>CAZMIS010000455.1:0-3525 GCA_964566325.1 uncultured Anaerolineales bacterium | reverse complement strand
AACCTGCGCGAGCATTGCTCGTGGGTCCACAACGACCGGCCCCTGGCTACGGCCAAGGCCATCGAGATCGTCGGCATGCTGGTTGCCAAGGTAGGCCGGGATGAGGCGCTCAGCACGGGACGGGCGGAGCTGACCAAGCGGCTCCTGGTGATCGGTGGGGGAATCGCGGGCATCCAGGCCGCGCTGGACGTGGCCAACGCGGGCTACCAGGTGACGATGGTCGAGCGCACGCCCACCATCGGCGGCAAGATGGCCATGCTCGACAAGACCTTCCCCACGCTGGACTGCTCCGCCTGCATCCTGACCCCCCTCATGGTGGACGTCGCGCAGCACCGGAACATCACCCTGCGCGCCTACTCAGAGGTGGAGCGGGTGAAGGGGTTCGTCGGCAACTTCAAAGTGACCATCCGGCAGAAGGCGCGTTATGTGAATCACGCTACCTGCACCGGCTGCGGCACCTGCTGGGGCAAGTGCCCGGAGAAGGCGATCCCGTCGGAATTCGACCAGGGGTTGGGCAAGCGCACCTCGATCTACATCCCCTTCCCCCAGGCGATCCCGAACAAGCCGGTGATCGACGAGGACCACTGCCGTTACCTGGCGTATCGCCGCGCGTACGAGGAACAGGTCGCCAGCCTGGGCTTGACGGGCGAAGAGGCGGCCAAATACAAGCCGGTCGGCCCCGACGGCAAGAAGATGCCGCCGTGCCAGATCTGCCAGAAGATGTGTCCCACGGGCGCGATCGACTGGACGCAGAAGGACGAGCTGATCGAGGAGGACTTCGGCGCGATCATCGTCGCGAACGGATTCGATCTCTTCATGCTCGACGGCAGCCATGACGAAGAAGCGGCCACCCCAACGCCCTATTACGGCGAGTACGGCTACGGCAAGTACCCTGACGTCATCACGGCCCTGCAACTGGAACGCCTGATGAACGCGTCGGGACCCACGGGCGGCGAGATCGTCCGGCCATCCGACGGGAAGCACCCGCACTCGGTGGTGTTCATTGCCTGTGTCGGCTCCCGCGACGACAAGGTCGGCCGGCCCTACTGCTCGCGCATCTGCTGCATGTACACGGCCAAGCAGGCCATCATGCTGAAAGAACACGCGCCGCACACCGACGCCTATGTCTTTTACATGGACGTGCGCGCCGCGGGGCGCAGCTACGACGAGTTCGTTCGCCGCACCCAGGAGGTGTACGGGACCCACTATCTGCGGGGACGCGTGAGCCGGATCTATCGCAAGCCGGCCGCGGACGGCTCCGGCGACCGTTACGTCGTGATGGGTTACGATGCCAACATCGGCCGGGCCGTGTCCGTCGAGGCGGACCTGGTCGTGCTGGCGAACGGGGCCACGTCCGCGCGCGGCTCGGTGGACCTGATGCAGAAGCTCAGCATCTCCTACGATCAGTACGGCTTCATCAACGAGGCGCACGTCAAGCTGCGGCCGGTGGAGACGAACACCGCGGGCATCTACCTCGCGGGTTGCAGCGCGGGGCCGAAGGACATCCCCGACACGGTGGCCCAGGCCAGTGCGGCGGCCGCGAAGGTGTGCGGCCTGTTCGCCCGGCCCTACATCGAGACCGAGCCGACCGTGGCCGAGGTAGACCAGCGGAAGTGCGTGGCCTGCCATCTCTGCGAGGAGGTCTGCCCGTACAGTGCCGTGTCATTCGCCACCCTGCGCGATGGCCGGCTGGCCGCGCAGATCAATCCGGCGGTGTGCAAGGGCTGCGGCCTCTGCGTGTCGGGCTGCCGCGGCCGGGCCATCTTCCTGCACGGTTTCAGCGACCAGCAACTGCTGGCCGAGGTTGATTCGCTGCTGGCGCCGTCGCTGACGCTGCGGCTGCCCGCACTCGTGCCGGTCGATTGAGAAGAACCGTGGCCGGTTGACATACCAGGAGTCGGCTATGTCAGATCAATTCGAGCCGAGGATCGTCGGCTTTCTGTGTAACTGGTGCTCGTACGCCGGGGCGGACCTCGCCGGCACGAGCCGGCTGAGCTACCCGCCCAACATCCGCATCGTACGGGTGCCCTGCTCCGGCCGCGTGGACCCCCTCTTCGTCCTGCGCGCGCTGCGCGACGGCGCGGACGGCGTGCTGGTGCTCGGCTGCCACCCGGGCGACTGCCATTACAGCGACGGCAACTACCACGCACGGCGCCGCTTCGCGATCATGCACGAGTTGCTGACGTTCGTGGGCTACGAGCGCGAACGCGTGCGCGTGGATTGGGTCAGCGCGAGCGAGGGCGCGCGCTTCGCGCGGGTGGTGAATGAGTTCACCGAGAATGTGCGTGCGCTGGGACCGGTGGGACGGCGACAGCCCCGTGACGGCGCCGGGGCGCCGGTTGAAGGTTACAGGTTGAAGGTTGCAGGTCCGGGGACAGGGTCGGAGCAGACGCAGCAGTTGCGGGAGCTGGCCGCGCGGCTGCTCTCGGAGGGCCAGGTCGACGTGGTGGTCGGCTGGGAGCAGGGCAGCGTGCGGGAGCGGCCGCTCTTCGCCGTCACGGCCGGGCAGGCCGCGCGGCTCGTCGCACCCGGCGACCTGGGCGGCAGCCTGAACCTGGCGACCTATCTGCGGCAGTTGAAGGGCAAGAAGGCGTGCATCGTCGTGAAGCCCGCGGATGCACGCGCGGTCAACGTCCTGATCAAAGAGGGACAGCTGGGCCGGGGGGACGTCGTTCTGATCGGCCTCGGCGGCCAGGCCGGCGCGGGGCCGCTGCCGGCCTCCGCCTACGACTTCGTGCTGGGCGAGCCGCCCGTGCTGAGCGATGCAGCCGGCCCGGTGCCGCTGCTGGACGAGATGGAAGGCTGGCCGGTGACGCAGCGCAAGGCGTTCTGGGATGCCCAGTTCGACAAATGCGAGCGCTGCTACGCCTGCCGGCAGGCCTGCCCCCTGTGCTACTGCGCCGAATGCCTGTCGGAGCAGCTCACCCCGGCGTGGCAGAGCATCGCGATAGAGGGCCCCGAGCAGGCGTTCTTCCACGTCATGCGCGCGTTCCACATGGCGGGCCGCTGCACCGGCTGCAACGCGTGCAGCAACGCATGCCCCGAGGGCATCCCACTCTACCTGCTCAACCAGAAGGTGGCACGCGAGATGGCGCGCTTCTTCGGCCCCGACGGCGCCAGGGGGACGGGCTACCAGGCGGGGCTGTCGGCAGACGTGGCGCTGCCCTTCACCGTGTTCACCAAGGATGAGCTGGCAGGAGGTCACGCATGAATCAGGACATCATCTCCCGCCAGGAACTGAGCCGTTGGCTGGAGAGCCTTCTTCCCGGCCACACGGTCATTGCGCCGGTGCACCGGGACGATCGAGACGTGTTCGCGGTCATCGGATCGGCCGGCGAGGTGGCCTGGGATGCGGGACGGACGGCCAACCCGGTCAAGGAGTTCTTCTTCCCGCCCACCGAGACCGGGCTGGCCACCTGCGCCGACGACATCGTGGTGGCCCTCTGATGGCCGGCGGACCGGCGAGGATCGCCCGGCACCAGGACATCCACGGGCGCGGTGCAAGGGAGGCCTTGGCGACCGCGG
>CAZMIS010000454.1:0-3529 GCA_964566325.1 uncultured Anaerolineales bacterium | reverse complement strand
CTTGCGGCCGTAGGCGGTCATGAGCTTCTCGACGCGGTCCTTGGTGAGCGGCCGACCGTCGCGGGTGAGAAACACCGCATCACAGCTGGGCACGGCCGGCTCCGGCCGATATCGGCTGATGTAGTGCCAGAGAGCGCGCTGTACCTGCTTACCGATCGGGACGAGACGCTCCTTGTTGCCCTTGCCCAGCACCTTGACCATGCCATCCTCGAGCCAGACGTGTTCCAGCGTGAGCTGGCACAGCTCCGAGACCCGCAGCCCGGAATCGAGCAGCGTCAGGATGATGGTGTAGTCACGGACGCCCTCGGGCGTGCCAGTGTCGGTCGCGTTGAGCAGTGCGCGAATCTGCGCGTCGCTGAACACCGGGACGACCTTGCGCGGCGGCCGCGGGATCTTCACCCGGTCGAACGGGTTGCTGGCGATGATCTCCTCGGCGACGAGCCAAGAGAAGAAGATGCGCAGGCTGCGCAGGTAGCAGTTGACTGTGTGGCCGGAGAGCTTCTTCTCCAGCGGCCGATTGAAGCGGTGTGAGGCGAAGCAGGGCTTCTGCTGCAGGTAGAGGATGTAGGCCCTGAGGACATGGGGGCCAACCTCGCCTACGTCGGTGGACTGCCCGGCCGTGACGAGGAAATCGCGGAAGTAGGCGACGCTGCTGACGACGATCTGTATCGCGCTGCGGCTCTTGCCCTCGGTCGCGGCGCAGAGTTGATAGCCGGACAGCAGGGTCTCGATGGAGGTGCACGATTTTGACGAAGCAAGAGGTGTCTGTTTACGGCTGTCGGAATTCAGGGTAAAATACGTTCGATTCGGGGCGGTTAGCTCAGTGGTTAGAGCGCCTGCTTCACACGCAGGAGGTCACTGGTTCAAGTCCAGTACTGCCCACCACCCCTTCTATGTACCAATCGCCGCTCTTTCGCAGTGCGCTGTGAAGCCCGCCACACCTCACCCCAACATGCTCTCCACGAAACAGGCATCACGCCACCGTGATACGAATAATCTCCTGGTGAAAGTTCACCACCTGCACGGGACGCCCGGCGCCGGCCGCGAACTCCGCAACGGCCTGCTGCACTCCGGGAGAGAAGGCGTCATGTACGAGGATGGTCTCACCACCTCGAAGGAATCGGCCAAGACCCGTCAGAACGGCCGCGGAAACCTCATAGGTGTCCACGTCCACGAAGGCGACGCAGAAGCCCTCCTCAGCGAGGACTGTTGAGTCGGCGATGGTGTGCCGCGCGTCTCCCACTATCAGACGGCAGACCGAGGGCACGCCATGCCGCTCCACATTGGCGCGCCAGGTTGCCTCATCCGACCGGCAGGCGCCGGCACGGGTCCATGAATCGAGTTCATTCTGCACCTCCGGCAGTCCCTGAAACCAGTCGTACGTCCACACCAGCCTGCCGCACTTCGCGGCAGCCCGGGAGAGGCAGCAGGTGCTCAAGCCTTTGTACGCCCCCACCTCGACGACATTGGGCGACTTCACCCCGCTGTGCATCACCGAATCCCACAGCAGTGCGAGCGTGAACGGCCCGGCCAGCCCGGGGACGCCAAGGTACAGGCGCAACACCAGCAGAGGATGCCGCAGCAACGCGACATGGGTGCGCCAGGCCCGCCGCGGGCGGCGCACACAGTAACGCACGTATCTATCCGGCCTGAGGCGCTTGATAGTCTGCATGGGAATCATGCGACCTCCATCATGACAGTTGACCTTCCGGGATACGCATTATGGCGGTCCTCACACAGCACCAGGCACCTCCGCATCTCATCGTCACGCCATCTCCACACTGAAGCTTCAGAACCTAGGCGCCGGCGACCGTCGCCACACTGATCACGCCCAGCGTGGCCAGCATGACGATAACGCCCGCACAGACGACGCCAATACCCACCGCGATGAACGACCGTTTCCATTCCATGGCGAGCAGCCAGCTCAGCACGGTACCAGTGTAGGCGCCGGTAATCGGCAGCGGTACGGCGACGAAGAGCAGCAGCCCCAGCAGGCCGTACTTTCTCACCGTGGGCTCGCCCTTGCGCCGTACACGCACGAGATAGTCATCGAAGTAGGGTATCCGGGTGAACACAGAACGGTAGAACCACGACAGCGCCAATCGTGTCGGCACAAAGATGGCGATGTTGGTGACCACCGCCACCACGAAGACGAGCCAGGGATCGAGTCCCAGCGCCACACCCAGCGGTATGCCACCGCGCAGTTCGCTCACCGGCACTACGGTCGTCAGCATCACAAGCAGGACGTCGTGCATCACGCGCCGCCTCCCTGCTGCAGACCACCGAATCTCCGGTTCCGGGAGGCATACGCGCCAAGGGCGTGTTCAAGTTCCTGCTCACCGAAATCCAGCCAGAGGACGTCAGTGAAATGCAGCTCAGCGTACGCCGCCTGCCACATAAGGTAGTTGCTGAGGCGGACCTCGCCGCCGCAGCGGATGAAAAGGTCGACATCCGGCACACCCGCCGTGAAAAGGTGACTCGAAATGGCGTCTTCGGTGATGGCCTCGGGCGACACCTGCTCCGACGCCAGGGCTCGGGCCGCCCGCACAAGTTCATCCCTGGAGCCGTAATCGAAGGCGAGGCAGAGCGTGAGGCCGGTGTTGGCGTCGTTCAGTGCGATGGCCGACTCCACCTTGCGCCGCAACGTGGCATCCAGCCGCTCCAGCGAACCCACCAGGCGCAAGCGGATGTTGTCCCGCAGGCAGGTCCTGGCCTCATCGTCGATCATCGAACCCAACAGCCCGAGCAGCGCGGACACCTCGGCGCGGGGGCGCCGCCAGTTCTCAGTAGAGAACGCATAGAGCGTGAGATAGCGAATAGCACGCCGGGCACAGGCGGTGGCGACGGGATGGATGCGCTCCACGCCCTTGCGATGACCCATCGTACGCGGCAGTCCTCGCGCACGGGCCCAGCGGCCGTTTCCATCCATAACGATGGCGACATGAGCAGGAACGGTCATTCAGCCTCCTCCGCTGGAGATGTGCCGGACGCCCAGATGAGTCCCGGCAGACACCCGGCAAGTCCCAGCAGGAGCGTCCTGCTGTGCTGATCGAAGGAAAACGAATCAGAAGCCATCAACCGGTCGGCCAAACCGCTGCGCACCGCGCGGCCGATGACGCGGTCGACCTGCCCCGAGGAGAGCGCATTGTAGATGCGCCGCGCAAACGCGCCGCGGCGCAATTCGGCGGCGAGCTTCGAGCGCCACCCGCGCTCATACTCACACAGAGCGGCGGCGGAGAGGTCGCCACGGTCCAGCGCACGGCCCAGCACCTCAGCGGCCACTCCCGCGGCAACGGCACCGAAGTACAGGCCTCCTCCCGTGGTGGGCTTCACCTGGCCTGCGGCATCTCCCAGCGCAAGCACGCCGTGCGCGTAGGTGCGTCCGGCAACTGAGACGGGCACAGGCCTCTGAACGACCGTATCCACCGAACCCACCACCCGTTCACGAAGACCCGGGCGCGCGAGGAAACGCCACGCCAGGGTCGCCGCCGACCGCTTCAGCGAGGGCTCGGTGTTTGCCTTCGTCGGC
>CAZMIS010000453.1:0-3529 GCA_964566325.1 uncultured Anaerolineales bacterium | reverse complement strand
GGCCAGCCAGGGCACCAGCTCGTCACGCTGGGCTCGCTCGAGCTGGATCTGCAGAAGCGTGTTCTGTCGTGCGGTCCGCTCGTAACGTTCGAGTGCTTGTTGGTGCCGGGCTTCCATCTGCCGTCGCGTCACCGCCAATTCGATGAAGCCGGCGGTAAAGAAGATTACCGCAGCGAGCAGGGCCAGCACGATCACCCTCGATCTGCCGAGCGCTCCCTGCAGTTGTTGCACCCAAGCCACGTCAGCCTCCTGGTTGCCACAGATGAGATCACTTTCGGCGCCCTAAGGCACAAAATCCCACGACAGCTGCGTGGGATTCGGGTGATTCCAGTGCCGAAGGAGGGAGTTGAACCCTCACGAGGGATAATCCTCACTAGGTCCTGAACCTAGCGCGTCTGCCATTCCGCCACTTCGGCGCAAGCTGTTCGATTGTAGGCAGATTTATATCACTACTTTTCGGAAGTGTCAAGTCGTGGTGGAGCACTTCCAACGGTGACCTGTTTCGTGACGATGTACCAGTTCGCGATGCTTCGGTAGCGATCGCCGGCCGTGTTCAGGGGGCCCAACTGGACGTCGTGCACCTTGTCCCGGACGCCGAAAGTGTAAACCGGGTAGTGCAGCAGCAGCGCGGGCAGCTGCTCCGCGAAGATCTGCTGGAACTCGGCATACGATGTGCGCCGTGCTTCTCGGTCGGGCAGCGAGCGGGCCCTCTCGATCAACTCGTCTGCGGCGCGGTATTCCCAGCCGGCATAGTTCTGCCCGGTCTTCGCCTGCGTCGAATGCCAGAGCGGGTAGGGGTCTGGATCGCCAGAGAGCTCCCAGTCGACCAGTGCGGCATCGAACGTGCGCGGGGTCAGGAAATCGGCCGTGAGGCCGGGCAGGCTGACGGCCTGGGGTTCGGCGAGCACGCCCAAAGCGGACCACATGGCCGCGATGGCTTCCAGCTGGGCCCGGTCCTCGCCCAGGAGCACGAAGGCCATGCGGACCCCCTCACGATCCCGCACGCCGTCGCCGTCGTTGTCGATCCAGCCGGCCTGCTCCAGCAACTGCCGGCCCAGCGCCGGGTCGTAGATGTACTGGGTGACTTCTTCGTTATAGGCCCAGCTGTTCGGCATGATCGGCGAATGCGCCACCAGGCCCTGGCCGTGCAGGACGTTGTCAACGAGGGACTGTCGATCCAGCCCGTACATCAGCGCCTTGCGCACCGATGCGTCCTGGAAGAAGGGCAGGTTGGGGTTCTGCTGGTTGAGGTAGATGAGGGTGTAGCCCGCGATGGGTGCGGAGAAGAGCTGCAGGTCGGGCAGCGCGATCGCCTCGGGGACGTCGTCCGGCTGGACCCAGCTGATGGCGTCGATCTCGCCCCGCTCGTACGCCGGCAGCAGGCTCTGGTGATCCGGATAAAACCTGACCGTGAGCCCGGCGAGGTAGGGCGTTGCGCCGTGGTACGATTCGTTCACCGCGAACTCGGCCTGCGTTGCGGTGACGTTCACCAGGCTCAGCGGACCCGTGCCCACGGGCCGCGAGTTGTACTGGGAACTCATCATGTCGGCGACGGGGACTGTCTCCCACAGGTGGGCGGGCAGCAGGCCGATCGTCGTGTAGTCGATGAAGGGCGCGAAGGGCTCGTCGAGCGTGAAGCGCACCGCTAACCCGGTGGGGCCGTCCGGCGCGGTGACCTCCACCTGGCGCCACAGCTCGCCGAGCCACGCCACGCCGGGGAAGCCCTGCGTCTGCATGGCTACCACCGTGTAAAGCACGTCGGCCGCGGTCACCGGCATCCCATCGTGCCAGTACAGCCCGGCGCGCAGCCGGAAGTCGTAGATCAGCCCGTCCGGGCTGATCGCCATGGACTCGGCCAGGTCGGGCACCACCTCGCCACGCTCGTCGAGCCGCGTCAGCCCGTTGAAGAGCAGGGATGTCAGCACCCCGTCCACCTGGCTGTATTGGCTCAACAGGGGATTGAGGAACTGGGGATTGCCCGCGATGCCTTCCACCAGGGTGCCGCCCCGGTCGGGCACGGTCACCTTGGTGAAGTTGTAGGCACTATAGCGGAGCAAGGCAACCAGGAGCGCAATCCCGAGGACTGCGATGATTGCCTGCCAGCGGAGATATCTGCCCAAGAGTTATCCAGCGATGATGACGGTGACCAGGCAGAGCAACATGAACGTGATACCGAGCGCAATCGTGGCGTTGAAGAGGGTCTTCTCCACGCCGCGACGGGTCTTGTACACACCCATGTCGCCGCCGCCGAACATGCTGCTGACGCCGGCGTCCTTGGCCTGCAGGAGCACGAGGACGATGATGGTGAGCGCCAGGACGATCTGTGCCAGGTAAAGGTAGATTTCCACGAGTGACTGCCTCCGTGATGATTGCGCGTTCAGCCTGCCCTCGGTGAGGTCGCAGCTTTCCGACAAGCATTAGATTATAGCATGGGGGGAAACGCGCAGCAAGAAACGTGAGCGTTCATTCGAGGCGGTGCTGCTGCTGGTCCCACAGGCGGCGGTAGGGTCCGTTGGCCGAGAGGAGCGCGTCGTGGCTGCCGAGCTCGATGACCGCGCCGCGGTCCATCACGGCGATCTGGCCGTGCCCCAGGGGGTGGTCGAGCAGATGAGTGATGAGGAGGGTGGTTCGCCCCTGCATGAGGGGTTCGAGCGCCTGCCACACCTCCGCAGCGGTGGTGCGATCCAGCGCGGCCGTGGGCTCGTCGAGCAGGAGGATGGGCGCGTCCTTCAGCAGTGCACGGGCGATGGCCAGTCGCTGGCGCTCGCCGCCGCTGAGCTGCATGCCGTTTTCCCCGATCACCGTGTCGTAACCGTCCGGCAGGGTGCGGATGAAGCGATGCAGCTGCGCGCGCTCCGCCGCAGCCTCGATCTCTGCGCCGGTCGCCCCAGGCCGCGCCAGCAGCAGGTTGGTGCGGAGCGACGCATTGAAGAGGTAGGAGCGCTGCATCACCACGCCGATCATGCCCCGCAGCGTCTCGGGGTCCAGCGTGCGCAGGTCGCGGTCGCCAACCCAGATCTCGCCCGCCTGGTAGGGCCATAGCCCCAGCAGGGCGTTGGCCACCGTCGACTTGCCCGCGCCGCTCGCGCCGACCACGGTCAGCAGCCCGCCTGGGGGCACCTGGAGTGTGACGCGGTCCAGGGCCGGCGGGCCGGCCGCGTCGTAGCGCAGCACGACGCCGTAGAAGCGGATGGCGGGAGGCGGCAGCGCAGGAGGGGCGCTGGCCGGTGCGGGAAGAGGCGCGGACAAGCCCTCCCTCACCTGCGCCGCGGTGGGCGCCCCTCCCGCCACCTCGACGAGTCGCCGTGCCGCGGCGAGCGATGTCCCGGCCGTCTGCGCGGCAGCCCCCAACGGCAGGACGGCCTCGAACGACGCGGCCGTGAGCAGCGCTAGGACGGCCAGCATCATGCCCGGCAGGTGGCCCGCACTTACGAGCGGCACTGCGACCGCCAGGACCGCGGCCACGGCCGCCCAGGTGATGAGCGTGCCCGCGGCGTTGCTGGTGGCGGTCAGGGCGGCCAGACGGACC
>CAZMIS010000452.1:0-3529 GCA_964566325.1 uncultured Anaerolineales bacterium | reverse complement strand
GAGCTTCCACCACGGCGGCGGCGTGGGCATCGGTTACAGCCAGCACGCGGGCCAGGTCATCGTCGCCGACGGCACCGAGGCGGCCGCGCGGCGGCTGCAGCGGGTGCTGACGACCGACCCCGGCATGGGCGTGGCCAGGCACGCGGATGCGGGCTACCCTGAGGCCATCGAGGCGGCCCGGACCATGGGCGTGAAGATCCCGATGCTGCGGTAGGGGGCCTGGTCCCGGCTCGGGCCAGACGACTGCCGCAACAAAAAGGAGGATCCCCGTGTGTGGGGATCCTCCGTCTTTCTAAGCTACTTCAGTGATCGGGATGACCGCTCGGTCTGTCAGCTCCTGCGGCCGCGGCCCGACCAACCCGGGCGCCCGCTCTCATCACGCAGGGTGATGGTCATGTCGTCCTCGGCAGTCACCTGGCCGATCTTGAACTCGCCGTCTTCCTCGAACCCGCTGAGGGTGACGGTATCGCCCACGTTCAGGTCCAGCCCTTCCTCGATGGCATACCGCAGCGGCTGCCCCTCGAACGGGATCACCTCGCCGGCTGCCAGTTTTATCTCCACCAGGTCATCCGTGGCGCTGGTCACCGTGCCGGTCAGCGTCTGCCAATCGGCGGGCTGCACGTCTGCCAGGGGTTCGGCGTTCGCCGAGCCAAGGCCCTGTCCCTGCCACTCCTCGGTCTCATCGGTCTGCTGCCAGCGCCCGCCGCGGCCCACGGCCTCTGCGTTCGCATCGTTCCACCGGCCGCCCAACGTGGCTACGTCGTCGGTCGTCTCGCTCCAGCGGCCGCCCCGGGTCTCGGCCTGCTCGTCTGTCTCGCTCCACCGGCCGCCGTCGCCTGCGTACGTCGTGGATTGCGACTCGGTGCTCCGGTAGCGTCCGCCTGCTTCCGCAGCGCTTTCGCCGGTCTTTGCTTGCGTTCGGATCACTGCGCCGAGGACCAGGACCGCCACCAGGCCGGTCAGGAGGGCGCCAAGTGCAAACTTCTTCAACATGGTAAGTATCCCCTTTCGTAGTGTCATTGTCTGGTATGTGTTGTGCCGGCTATGCCGGCTGATGCCGGGAACGGCGTCAGGCTTCGACCTGCACCCTGGCAGGCTCGCCGATCGGCCGCCCCTGCGGCTTGAGCGATGCCATCACCTTCGCGGTGACCTTCGTGACCCAGCGCCAGTGAATGGCGAAGTGAATGACGGCTGCGATGATCATGATAACCCCGGACCAGGTGTGAATCATGTCCCACGCGGTCCGGCTGAAGATGAACATGGGGTCCGTCGTCCGGCCGCCGCCCGGAGCAAAGAGAAAGTAGATGCCGGAGAGCGCCACCAGCAGGAAGCCCAGGGCCACGGCTGCGTCGACCACGACGTTGAACAGGCCGAAGCGGTTCATGCGCGCACCCTTGCCGGTCAGCGACTTGCCCAGGCGCTTCGCGGTGCCGGTTACCCAACTCCAGTGGATCGCCAGGTGAACCGCGACCGCCGCGATCATCAGGATGCCGAACCAGGTGTGCAGATCATCCCAGGTGTGCCGGCCGAACAGGATCGTGACGCCGTAGGCTGGATTGCGCCCGCCCTGGTATCCGCCGATCGGCAGGAAGAGAAAGTAGACGCCGCTGATGCCGGCGATCAGTGCACCGGCGAACACGGCTGCATCGATCAGCCAGTTGTTGAGCGTCCGCCTTGAGACGGTATTCTTGGACATAGGTCTGTCACCTCAGACGTGAATTCGGTCTACGTGATAGCCAGGCTCATCGCTCTGACTGCCATCAGTGTAGCGTGCAGGTGTGAAGGGACGATGTCTGAGGTTTGAAGAAGTTGTGAGGAATTTCGCGGACCTGGTGCGGCCCACCAGGCTCAAAAAAGAAGCGGGCGCACCGGCCCTTGATGGGATGAGCCGTGTGCGCCCGCGGTGTGGGCGATTGCGACGCCGGGCTACGCCTGCTCGACGAACTCCGCTTCGATCTGAATGGTGATGTCCTTGCCGACCAGCCAGCCGCCGGTCTCCAGGGCCACGTTCCAGGTCAACCCCCAGTCCTCGCGGCTGATCTTCGTCGTGGCCTCGAAGCCCAGTGCGTTCGCGCCCCAGGGCGACTTGGATGCGCCGAGGTAGGACACGTCCAGGACCACCGGCCGGGTGACGCCGCGGATGGTCAGGTCGCCATGAAGCTTCGCTTCAGCGTCGCCGGTCTTCTCGATGCGTGTGCTCTTGAAGACCAGCTCGGGGAACTCAGCCGCGTTGAGGAAATCGGGCGACTTCAGGTGGGTGTCGCGCTGAGTCTCACGGGTGTTGATGCTGCTCGCATCGATGCGTGCTTCGACGGATGCGTTCTGCGGGTGGGCCGGATCGAGGTTCAAATCTACGGCGAACTTCTCAAACTCGCCGCGCACCTTCGAAAGCATCATGTGGCGCGCCACGAATTGGATGGAACTGTGTGCAGGATCTAGTTGCCAGGTTATTACGTCTCTCCTCTGATATGTTTGTTCGTTTACACGTAGGGCAACTCTAGCACAGACAGAGGAGTGGCGTAAGTAAGCTAGCCTGGAATCTCGTTCCATGTTTGTACATCGGGAGATTGGACCTGGGGCCGCCGCGTCCTGCGTTCTGCCCAAGGAAGTGGCCCGCTGACGTTCCAAACCATGACCTCGGCGTCATCGGAGATGTGCTCAGCGCGCATGCGGATGCCGGAGCGCGTGCGTCAAGCCAGTTTCCGCTGCAGGGCCTGCGTCACCGCGGCGACGCGATTGTCGACGCCCCGCCATTCGCTGCAGCGCCGGGTTGAAGGCCAGCACCCGTCCGTCGGGCGCGATCAGACTGATGCCGATCGCCGCGTTGCGGAGCGGCGCCCAATCATCCCCGCAACGCCCACACCAGCTTGATCAGCCCCTCCACATAGTCCGGGAGCGAGCCCACGATCATGAGCACGAACACGTCCGGCAGGCCGAAGCGGAAGTAGGCCAGGTTCGTCCACAGGTTGAAGCGGTCGCCGTAGAACATGCTCACCTGCCAGAAGACGATGGCCAGGATCACGGTCGGGATGATGAAGCTGATCGCCACGTCCAGGCTGCGGCGGGCCGGAGTCATGAGCCGGGCGCGGGCGCGCCACGTGCGTAGGGCCAGAAAGTTGCGCACGGCCAGGACCACCAGGAGAAGAACCAACAACCCCAACGCCCAGCCGATCCAGCGCACCGACCAGCCCTGGCCGGACGACAACGGCGTGCGGCCCAGGACCACGGCTTCAACGCTGGCGGTCAGCTGCGCGGCGGAGATGAAGTGATCCAGCTGGTGGCCCTCGTTGGTAAGCAGGATGAACCCTCGGTTCGCTCTCGGGTAGAGATTGACATCGGTGCGGAACGTCTGGTTGGCGCCGCCATGGATGATTTTCGCGCCGCCGTCCACGATGATCCAGCCCATCCCGTATGAGCCCAGGCCGGGGGTCAGGATGCGGCGCAGCATCTCGGGCGATACCAGCCCGCCGCCGTCTCCCATCACGGCGATGGCGTAGCGCGCCATGTCCTCGGCCGTGGAGACGATGAA
>CAZMIS010000451.1:0-3532 GCA_964566325.1 uncultured Anaerolineales bacterium | reverse complement strand
ACGCAAATGTGGCCGCGGCGAGGAGCGCCGATGATTAGTTGGAGTAGATGACCTGCGTGTGCGCCCTGGTCGGGGGCCGACACCCAGGTCGGCCCCTACGGTCGATTCATCCTGTGGGGCGCACCTGCGTGTGCGCCCTGGTCGGGGGCCGACACCCAGGTCGGGGGCCGACACCCAGGTCGGCCCCTACAAGGTGGGAGACGTTCCGGTGAGCTTGCCGGCCGCGCGGGCGCGCGCGAGCACGTGCTCCGCGGCGCGGACGAGCGGCATGTCGATCATCTTGCCGTCCAGTGCGAACGCGCCGCGGCCCTCGGCCTGGTGGTCGGCCATGGCCTGCATGATCCGCTGCGCGTGGCTGATCGCCTCATCGGAGGGTGCGAACGCGTCCTGAACCGGGCCGACCTGGTTGGGATGAATGACCTGCTTGCCCGCGTAGCCCATCTGTGCGGCCTGGACCGACTCACGAACCAGGCCCGCCGTGTCCCCATAGTCGATGTAGACCATGTCGATGGCCTGCAGCCCGAACGCAGCCGCGTGGGCGACCACCGCGGAACGAGCGTAGAACACTTCCCACGCGTCCGGCGTGCGCACCGCGCCCATGTCGCCGGCCAGGTCCTCCGCGCCGAAGATGAGCGCCTGCAGCCGGGGGTCCGCGCCCGCGATCTCCCGCAGGTTGACGATGCCGCGCGCAGTCTCGATCATGGCGATGAGGTGAATCGAGCCGGCAGGCCAGCCGTTGCGCTGTTCCGCGGCCGCGATTTCCTGGCTCGCCCAGCGAATCGTCTCTGCGCCGGCCACCTTGGGGACGACGATGCCGTCGGGGCGGCCCGCGAGCGCTGCCTCGAGGTCCGCGCCTTCCAGGCCGGAGCCGGTCGGGTTGATGCGCGCCAACCGCTCCGAGCGGCCGAAGTCGAGCTCGCGCAGCGCGGCAGGGATGGTGGTGCGGGCCGCGTCCTTCCGGCTGAGCGCGACGCCGTCCTCCATGTCGAGACAAATGCAGTCAACGTCAAGGGTCGTCGCCTTGGCGATCTTACGGGTATCGTCACCCGGGACGTACAGGAAGGCTCGTCGCGCGCGCATCGCACCTCCGGGGCCATGGATTAGTTCGCCCCATTATCGCCGCGCGGACGCCCCTGTCAAACGGCCCGGCGCCGCGGGCTGGTTTCTCCGATCACGCTCCCTGCCGTACAATGCCTGCGCGGGACCGACCGAATCTGGCGCGGCGGCCCCGCAGGAGTGACCAACATGACAGGGACCATCTATCCCCTTCTCTTCAGGCCGGTGCTGAAGGACTACCTGTGGGGCGGGCGCAACCTGGCGGCGCTGGGCCGGACCCTGCCGCGGACGGGCACGGTGGCTGAGAGCTGGGAGATTGCCGCGCATCCGGACGGCACGAGCGTGGTGACGAACGGCCACTTCGCGTGCCGGCCTCTCACCGCGGTGCACGATGCGCTCGGCATCGATCTGATCGGCACGGCCAACGCGTGGGCCCAGGAACGCGGGAAGTTTCCCCTGCTGGTGAAGCTGATCGACGCAGAGCAGCCCCTCTCCATCCAGGTGCACCCGGGCGATGATTACGCGCTCGCGCACGAGGGCAACGAGCTTGGCAAGACCGAGATGTGGGTGGTCGTGCGCGCCCGGCCCGGCGCAGAGCTGGTGTTGGGGCTGGCAGAGGGGACGACGCGCGAGTCCTTCCGCGAGGCGGTGCTGTCAGGGCGGCCCGAGCCGTTCCTGCACCGCCTCGTAGTGGCCGAGGGCGATCACCTCTGCGTGCCCGCGGGCACGCTGCACGCGATCATGGACGGCCTGATCCTGGCAGAGATCCAGCAGAACTCGAACACAACCTATCGCGTGTTCGACTGGAACCGCGTGGGCGCGGATGGCCGGCCGCGGCCGCTGCACCTCGACAAGGCGCTGGATGTCATCAACTTCGGCGCGCCTGAGCCCGGCGTGTGCCCGACCGAGCTCATCTCAGAGGAGGCCGGCTGCCGGCGCACCTTGCTGTGCCGCAACCGCTATTTCACGACGGAGCGCGTGGATCTGGCGCCCGGCGCGCGATTCGACGGCCACTGCGACGGCTTCTCGCTGGAGATCTGGGGCGTGCTCGACGGCCGCGCGACCGTCGCGGGGGTGCGGCTCCAGGCGGTGCGGTTCACCCTGCTGCCCGCGGTGCTGGGCGGGTTCGCCGTGACCGCGGCCGGCGGCGCGACGCTCCTGCGCAGCTACGTGGAACGCGATTGAAGATTGAAAATTGGGGTAGGGGCGAGCCCGCGCCATTCGTGGATGGCGGAGATCACTTCAAAGCGCGAATTTGCCAGGACGCGCCGTCGCCCTGCATGACGCGGTCGAGGATGGTTAGGCGGGATTCGGTGATCTCGTCGAGCATCGCCTGGCGCGCGGCGCCAACGTCGCGGGCGCGCAACGCGGACACGATGCGGGCGTGCGTCTCGGGCTGGCTGCTGCCGGCATGGCGCATGACCATGAAGCGTGCCAGGCGGTCGTGCAGCCGGCCCAGCATCTCGGCCAGTTCGGCATTGCCGGACGCCTGCCCTAGCGTATGGTGGAAGTGGCGGTTCTCGTCCGTGTACCGGTCGTACGACTCGTCGTCGTCGCCCGTGTACCCGGCGTGCACCCGGTCCAGCTCGTTCAACTGCTCGTCGGTGATTCTCATCGCGGCGCGCTCGATGGATGCCACCTCCAGGATCTCGCGCAACTCGAGCATGTCGCGCAGCTCTTTGAGGGTGACGCTTGTGACGAAGTAGCCCGAGCGCGGCTTGATGGACACCAGCCCTTCTTGCCCGAGCATCTGTAACGCGTCGCGCACGGGGCTGATCCCGCTCCCGTAGAGCTGGCACAGCTCATCCACGCTGAGGCGCTCCCCGGGGGATCGATGGCCCATGATGATGGCGCGGCGCAACTGCTTGTACACGCGGTTGCGGGCTGTGACTTCGATGTCCCTTGTTTCCATGGTGGGCTCCCTCCGACGGCCATCCACACAGATGCCATGTGTAACATATCATGATCGCGCGCGGTTTGCCAAATTGGCGGATGGCCTATTGACAATTGATACAACACATGCTATATAGTGATATGTCAGTAATCCAGACAGACATGTAAGCGCCGAGGCTTGCCAGTGTCGTTCCTCCTTACCCGTCTTCGTTCGATCGATCTGCAGGCTCGCCGCCCGAGTGCCGGTTCACCATCTCCATCCACTTAAGGAGGGAAGTTCCATGCCGTTCAAAATGCACCCATTGATCCCGGAGGCCCAGGACCTGCTGCGCCAGGGCCGCATGTCGCGCCGCGATTTCATCCGCGTGGCGACGCTGCTGGGCGCGTCCGCAGCCGGAGCCACGGCCATGGCCGCCTGTGGCCCGGCCGCTGCACCTGCGCCGGCGGCTCCCACCGCGGCGGCTGCGGCTGCCGCGACTGCCGTTCCCCAGCCGACCGCGGCCCCCAAGCCATCGATCCTCCGCGGTGGGATCCTGACTGCGCGCGGCCGCGTCGACCGTGCCGACCACCCGGCCCGCTTCTC
>CAZMIS010000450.1:0-3536 GCA_964566325.1 uncultured Anaerolineales bacterium | reverse complement strand
CGACCTCCATCACGACCAGCTCCCCGACACGCGCGACGACGCGCGCGGTCAGGTGGCGCAGGAGATCGGTGCGCGTGTCGGGGAGCTGGTCGTGATGGAGGTCGATCCGCTCCGATTCGGGTGCGTCGCCGTTGCGGCTCTTGACGCGGCCGGGGATGCCGACCACAACCGAGTGGGCCGGCACATCCTTCACCACGACCGAATTGGCGCCGATCCGGCTGTGTGCCCCGATGCAGATCGGGCCCAGAATCTGGGCGCCGGCGCCCACCACGACGTGATCCTGCAATGTGGGATGGCGCTTGACTTTCTCCCAGCTCACACCGCCCAGGGTGACGTTGTGATAGAGCGTCACATCGTCGCCGATCTCCGCGGTCTCGCCGATCACCGTGCCGAGGCCGTGATCGATGAACAAGCCCCGGCCGATCTGCGCGCCCGGATGGATCTCGATGCCCGTCATGAAGCGCGAGACATTGCTGACGAATCGGCCCAGCCACTTGAAGCCGTTGGTCCAGAGCGCATGCGCGATGCGGTGCATCCAGACCGCATGGAGCCCGGGATAGAGCAGGACGATCTCCCATACGGAGCGCGCGGCCGGATCCCGGTCGAGCACCGCCTGAATGTCACGACGCAGGGCTGCGATCATGTTCCAACCTCTTCCTGGTGGGCATCACGGGCGAAGGCGTGATGCCCCGTCACACTGGTCATCCTTCAAGGTCCGCGAAGAGCACCGTGCTGAGGTAGCGCTCGCCGTTGGACGGAATGATGGCGACGATGCGCTTGCCCGCGTTTTCCGGTCGCAGGGCCAGTTGTACCGCGGCGTGCACGGCCGCGCCGGAACTGATGCCGACCAGCAGGCCCTCTTCACGCGGCAGCCGCCTCGCCATGGCCAGCGCTTCCTCGTTGGTGACCTTGACGATCTCGTCGATCAGGCCCGCATCCAGGACGGCAGGCACGAAGCCGGCGCCGATGCCCTGAATCTTGTGCGGGCCCGGTGCGCCGCCCGACAACACGGGCGAATCGGCCGGCTCCACCGCCACAATGCGCAGCTCCGGCAGCCGCTCCCGCAATACCTGGCCCGCGCCCGTGAGCGTTCCCCCGGTTCCGACGCCTGAGACGAATATGTCGATATGGCCGCCGGTATCGCGCCATATCTCCTCCGCGGTCGTGCGCCGGTGGACCTCCGGGTTGGCCGGGTTCTCGAACTGCTGCGGGATGAAGTAGCGGGGATCCGCTCCGGCGAGTTCCTGCGCCCTTCGGATCGCGCCCTTCATGCCCTCGCTCCCCGGTG
Organism: uncultured Anaerolineales bacterium; assembly: GCA_964566325.1. GTDB lineage: Bacteria > Chloroflexota > Anaerolineae > CG2-30-64-16 > CG2-30-64-16 > JALOOB01. The sequence goes on along the minus strand of CAZMIS010000450.1, from coordinate 2,248 downwards.
TCAGGATGAGCTCGGCGCCGTAGGCGCGCAGCAGCTTGCGCCGCTCCTGGCTCATCGTGTCCGGCATGATGAGGGTGCAGCGATAGCCCTTGGCGGCCGCGATCATGGCGAGGCCGATGCCGGTGTTGCCGCTCGTCGGCTCCAGGATCACCGTGTCGGGACCCAGTCTGCCCGCAGCTTCCGCCGCCTCGATCATGCTGAGGGCGATGCGGTCCTTCACGCTGCCGCCCGGGTTCTGGAACTCCAGCTTGGCCAGCACCTCTGCCTTCGCGCCCTGTGTGACACGGTTCAGGCGCACCAGGGGCGTGTTGCCGATCAACTGCGTGATACTATCGAAGATGCCGGACACTGCGGGTTCAATCTGCGTCATCGTATCTGCTCCTTCTCGTAGTCCTTCGGGACTGGGTAACTCGATCCAAACAAAAAGGCTCACCGGGGCGGATGCGCCTGATGGCGGGTGCGCCCTGCGATGAGCCTGGTGTGTGATTCCTGGGGCGGTCGGTCGAGGCATCGCCTCGCGACCGCACTCTATCCGGTTAGTTCAGCATCGGCGCGACCCATCGCAGCTTGCGCGGTGGCTCAGCGGGAGTGGTTGGCGCCCTGCCAACTCACGCCCGCCCAAGACACGAGCACGCGCGTGCCACGGTGCGGCGGTTCTGCTGAATCATCTCACTGACATCCTATTCTTGCACCACCATGCTATTCGATAATGTGCCTTAAGTAAAGTAAGCTCGATGACCGGTCGGCCGGAGATCAACCGGGGGTTGTAGCAAGAGGGATCTCATAGAAGCGCTCGCCCGCGATGACGAAACCGCGCAGCTGCGGCCGGTCGCAGTCCGCCAGGCTGCAGATGATATGAACGACCCCGGGATAGGCTGCACGTGCGATGTCGGCCGCAGAGGGCGTTACCGGCCCGCGGGGGTGCGAATGGTAAATGGCGACCAACGCCAGGCCGGCCTCCTCGAACCCGATCTGCAGGGCCAGCGTGTCACTGTCGAGCTCGTATGCCGCGCGGGGGGTGGCAGAGACGTTGCGGCCTTCGTGCACCTGCAGCGCGGCGCCGTCCCTGCCGGAGACAAGCCCGCACGCTTCCTCGGGACAGGCGGCCAGCGCATGGCTGACGATCTGCCGGGCCAGCGTCGCGGGCAACTGCAGCGCGTTCCCGCTCATCACCACGCGCTGTCGTTCAGGTAGGGGTTCATCCGCCGCTCGTCGCTGACCGTGCTCGGCTCGCCGTGGCCCGGCAGCACGGCATAGTCGCCGGGCAAGGAGAGGATCTCGCGGCGAATGCCCTGCAGCAACGTCGCCAGGCTGCCACCGGGCAGGTCCGTGCGCCCGATGGAGCCGGCGAAGAGCGCATCGCCCGTGAAGGCGCGCCGGTGCGCGTGGTCCACGAGCGTGACGCCCCCCGGCGAATGGCCCGGCGTATGCCGCACCTCCAACGCCAGGTCGCCCACCTGCACCGTCTCACCCGGGGTCAGCTCCCCGTCGATCGCCGGCAGGTCGCCGGGGTCGTAGCCCAGCCACGCCAGACACGTGGAACGCAGCGCGGCGACGAGCGACCGGTCAGCCGGGTGCAGCTGAAAGGGCGCGCCCGTGGCCTCCTGGAGCGCGCGGACCGCGAGGAGATGATCGAAGTGCGCATGGGTGGCGAGGATCCGCGCCAGCTTCAGCTCGTGGCGCGCCAGCAGCGCGAGGATCGCCGCGGCCTCGTCGCCGGGGTCGATGACGATCGCCTCGCCCGTGCGCTCGCAGCTGAGCACGTAGCAGTTGACCTCCAGCATGCCGACGGGCAGTGTATAAAGGGCCACGATGTTGCTCCTGATCTGTCGTACTGGCGCTACGGCGCCTGGACCCTGACGGTCCCGAGGTAGGCCGCCCCCGCCTCGGTATTCTCATCGGGCAGCAGCACCAGGCTCAGGCGATACGCGTCGGGCGCGAGATCTGCCGGAACCAGGAGATCGTGTTCGCCCCGCACGATTTCGCCCTCCTGCCACATGGTGGTGAGGTACGTCTCGCTGACCAGGGGCGCGCGCAGGTCGGCCACGGCATTCCCGGCCGCGTCGGTAAGAACCAGGTGGAAGCGCCAATCGGCGCGCGGCGACACGTTGGCCCTCCAGTAGAAGGTCACGTGGAGCAGGTCGCCGCCATGCACGGGCGTCTCCGGCGCATGCCCGAAACCGCGCCTGTACCGGTCGTGCCCGAGCAGGCTCACCGCACCGAAGTCGAAGCGCTGCCGGTAGAGCAT
>CAZMIS010000449.1:0-3539 GCA_964566325.1 uncultured Anaerolineales bacterium | reverse complement strand
CGCATCACGGCCATGCCGAAAACCACCAGCAGCAGCATCTGGGCCAGCGCGGTGAGCACCTGTCCGAGAATTGTGCCGACCAGATACGTTCCCCTGCGCGTCGGCGTGGTCAGCAGCCGGCGCAACGTGCCCCGCTGCCGTTCATAGGCGAACATCACGGATATGCCCAGCAGCGGGATGAAGACGAAGGTGATGAGCTGGCCCGCTGAGGAGTTGGCGCGGGGGTCGTACTGGATCTGATCAGCTGTCGCACCGCGGGTGGCCTCGAGCCGATCCGGAGCACTGGCCAGTGCAGTTTCGGCCTCCGCCATCGCGGCGGCGAAGAAGGCCTCCCTGTCAGCGGCGGTGGCGAACGGCTGCACGGCTTCGGCGGCCTTCGCGCTGGCGGTGGCGATGCCGACGGCGCTGGCAATACGGTTGACCTCTGCCATCACTGCCTGGTAAGCCGCGAGAGCATTCAGATTGTTGGGCTGTTGGTGCAACTCGACCTGCAGCGGTCCCTCGAGCAGGCCCGCCATGTCGAAGCCGGCAGGGATCACCAGCTCTGCAGAGACCCGCCGTCCAGAGAACTGGCTGTCGGCGTCCTCCCTTGACAGCACTTCGGGGCGAACGGCCGCCGAACTGTTCAGCGCGTCGATGAGCCGGCCGGAGAGCGGCGAACCGGCCTCGTCGACTACCACCAGGCGGATGCGGGAATCCGTCTGCGGGCCGGTGCCGCCTGCCAGGGCAAAAGTGAAGATGATGGGCAGGATCAGGAAGAAGAGCCATTCCGTCGGGCTCGTGAAGCGCAGCCGCAGGTCCTTCCAGGCAATGGCTATAAGCTTGTTCATGGCTCTGCGATCCCCCTTCGCGTCAGGATGATAAGCGCGATCCCGAACAGGGCGAGCCCCATCGCAACGAGCGCAGCGACCGGCACACCGATGTCCGCCAGGCCGCCGCCGAGTGAGAGGGTCGTGAAGCCATCCAAACCCCAGGCGTTTGGAGTGATCTTGCTGGCGGCGCGGAACCACACCGGCATCGCATCGAGGTTGAGAAAGCTGCCGCCCAGGATGCCGAAGAGCAACGTGACGACAGATCCGGCAGACATCACCTGGCCGGGCGTCCGTGCAAGGGCCGTAATCAGCATGCCCCAGCCGGTCGCGGCTGCAGCGGCGGCGAGCACGAGCGCCAGCACCGCCGGCCACCCTCCCCAGCGAAGGCCATAAAGCAGCGCGCTGCTGACGATCAGGATCAGCATCTGCGCGACCCCGGTGAGGTAGCACCCGGCGGTCTTGCCGGCCAACACCTGAGCCGTTGTGGTGGGCGAGACCAGTAGCCGCGGCAGGGTGCCCTGGGTACGCTCGATCAATAGGCTGCGCCCGCCCAGCGCCGCCGCGAACATCAGAAACATCAGCGCCATGCCTGGCGCCATGTAGGCCAGCGGATCGAACTTGATGCCGGTGTCCTCGTTGACCGCAGTCCGGACGGTGATCGGCGCTGCGTTTTGGCCTGAAGACACTTGCTGCTCCGCGATCTGCAAGCCGACCTTGGCCGCATCCTGCGGTCCGATCAGCCCGCGTCCCAGCATCTGGGTGACCGCGACCCGACCGGCGGTCTGACCGACCTCCACCTGCCCGATGAACCGCGCCACGATGGCCTCGACCACACCCGCGCTGGTCGGGCTGGTCGGGTTGGCGTAGACCTCGATGCTGACCACGGGCAGGGCCTCCACAGCAGTCGCGCCCGCGGCGGGAATGATGCTGGCGGTGAAGCCGGCGGGGATGATGACGGCCGCAACAGCCTGATCCTCGTCCACCTGCTGCCGCGCAAGGAGTGGATCGTCCGTCTCCGTGGGCGCCATCAGGTCCGCCAGGTCCGCCGAACGGAAGACGCTCACCAGTGCGTTGCCCAGCTGGGCGCCATCCCGGTTCACCAGCACGACGCGAATGCCTTCGATTCCTCCGGCGGCGCCCGATAAACGACCGGTGACGAATCCCAGGCCGAGGATCAGGAAGAACGGTGCGGCCAGCGTCAGCAGCAGGCCGGCGCGATCGCGAAAAGCCAGCTTCAGATCTTTCAAGGCAATCAGGAGAGCCTTCTTCATGACAGCCTCCTCAATCGCGCAGGGCGCGGCCCGTGAGGTGCAGGAAGACCGCTTCGAGGTCCGGCTCGCGGATTTCCACTGAGCGGATCTTGGCCCCTGCCTTTCCGGCGGCGGCGATGGCCGGCGCGAGGATCGTCTCTGCTTCGGCGGCGATGACGGTGACCACGCGATCCGTTGCCTGTGCCTGTAGCACCCCGTCGATGGTGCGAATGCTGGCGGCCAATGCAGGGGCGTCATCCCCCTCGCTGAGCTGCAGCACGACGGTGTCGTTCTCGCCCACCTGGCGATGCAGCTCGGCCTGGGTGCCGAGGGCGATCAGCTCGCCATGGTCGATGATGCCGACCCGATCCGATAGTTCCTGCGCTTCTTCCATGTAGTGGGTGGTGTAGAGCACGGTCATGCCGGCGCGGTTGAGCGCCTTGACCGAGTCGAGGATCGCCCGGCGGGATTGCGGGTCGATACCCACAGTGGGCTCGTCCATGAACAGCAGGCGAGGTCGATGGAGCAAGCCCACCCCGATGTTGACGCGCCGCTTCATGCCGCCCGAGTAGGTCTTGACGGCCTCGCGGGCCCGGTCCGCAAGGCCGATCTGGCCCAACACCTCCTCCACGCGGTCCCGCAGCGCCTTGCCCCCCAGATTGTACATCTGGCCCCAGAAGACCAGGTTCTCTCGCGCTGAGAGGTCGTCGTAGAGCGCCAGTTCCTGCGGCACCACGCCGATGAGCCGGCGCACAGCCATCGGCTCCCCTGTGACGGAGTGCCCGCCGATGCTGGCCTCACCGGAGGTGGGCGGGAACAAGGTTGATAGCACCGAGATGGTGGTGGTCTTGCCCGCGCCGTTGGGCCCCAGCAGGCTGAAGATCTCCCCCTCACGGATATCGAAGGAGACCCCGTTGACCGCAATGTTGTCGCCGTACTTCTTCACGAGATCGTGGACTTCGAGGATGGCAGTCATAACACCTCCTAACTGCTCAGGGCCACACGCTCCTAAACGCGAAAGGGCTGCCCACAACTTCGGGACAGCCCCAGAGATGTCCGGCTGTGGTGTAAGGTCTACAGTTCCAGCTTGATCGGCGCGCTGCCCGCGGGCGGTCGTTTGGCGTTAAGTACGCTGACGGCGGCTGCAATGCGCTGCGCGATGTTGCAGAACGCGACGGCCTGCTCCGACTCAGGGCAGCAGACCACGACTGGCTCGCCCCGGTCGCCGCTCTCGCGCACCGTGGCAGACAGGTTGATCCGGCCGAGGAAGGGAATGCCGAGCCGGTCCGCCGCATCCTCGCCGCCGCCGACCCCGAATACATCGCCTGCCATGTTCTCGATCAGTCCCAGCACCGGCACTTCGAGGTGCTTGAACGCCGTGATGCCGCGCGTCGCATCGGCCAGCGCCACGCTCTGCGGCGTGGTGACGATGACCGCACCTGTCAGGGGCACCAACTGGGCCAGGCTCATCTGCGCG
>CAZMIS010000448.1:0-3542 GCA_964566325.1 uncultured Anaerolineales bacterium | reverse complement strand
GCGTATATGCTTCACCGCCGGGGCGAGCGTACGGCCTGGGCGGGTGAGGTAAGTGATATGGAGGAGGATGAATGGGCAAGATCGATGTGAAGTGGCTGGGTGAAGAGAGCCGGATGTTCGTCGGCAGGGATACGATGGGACGCACCGTTGTGGCCGGCTATTGGCAGAAGCCCGATGATCCGACCTGGACGGAGTCGCGCGGGGCCAAGGCCTCGGATCTGCTGGTGATTGCCCTCGCGTCGTGTTCGGCCTACGACGTGGTCGATATTCTGCAGAAGCAGCGACAGCCGTTGGCCTCGTTGTCGGTCAGTGCGGATGCCGAACAGGCCTCCGAAGCGCCCTGGCAATTCACCAGGATTCACCTCCATTACCACATCACGGGCGAGGGGTTGGACCCGAAGAAGGTGGAGCGCGCGATCCAGCTGTCAGAGGAGAAGTACTGCTCGGTGGCTGCCACGATTCGCGGAACGACCGAGATCACTCACAGCTACGAGATCGTGTAAGAGCGGGGCCCGGATGCGGGTCCGGAGTGTCTTCTCAAATCACGACGGCCTGAACGTGCAGGAGATCGCACGTCCAGGCCGTTTTCTTGTCCTCAGCCCTGGCGCCAGGCTTCCAGCAGCGCCGTGAAGAGCCGGACGCCGTAGCCCGTGGCGCCCTTCGGCTTGATGGGCTTGTCGTCGTCGCTGAGCGACATGGAAGCCATGTCCACGTGGGCCCAGCGGTAGCCCTCAGTGAAGTGCTCGAGGAACTTGGCACTCGTGCCCAGGCCAGTGCCGCGGGCGGCGGAGTTCTTCACGTCTGCGACCTGGCTCCTGATCGGCTCCAGGTACTCCTCGTAGAGCGGGAAGCGCCAGATGCGCTCGCCCGATGTCTCGGCCGCAGCCTGCAGCCGCCCCGCCAGCTCCTCATCGTTGGCGAAGTAGCCGGCTGCCTGTGGGCCGAGCGCCAGGCTCTGCACACCGGTCAGCGTCGCGATGTCGATCACGGCAGCCGGATTGAAGCGCGCAGCGTAGGCGAGCGCATCCGCGAGCAACATGCGGCCTTCCGCATCCGTGCTGATGACTTCCATGGTCTTGCCGGTCATGCCTTTGAAGACATCGCCCGGCTTCTGAGCGCGGCCGCCCGGCAGGTTCTCGGCACAAGGCGCCAGCCCCACGACGTGCAACGGGATGGCGAGCTGCGCTGCGACGCCCAGCGCTGCGATCACCGCTGCTGCGCCGGCCATGTCGCCCTTCATCTTCCACATTTCGTCGCCGGGCTTGAGGGAGATCCCGCCCGAGTCGAACGTGACGCCCTTGCCGACCAGCACCACCGTGGGTAGGTCCTGCCGGCCAGCGTTGTGCTCCAGGATGATCAACTTCGGATCCTGTTCCGATTCTTCGGCCACTGCCATGAAGATGCCCATTCCGAGGGCCTTACACTCCGCGCGGCCGAGCGCCTCGTAGCGCAGGCCGGTCCGGCGGGCCAGCGTCTCGGCTGCCTGGGCCATCGTTGAGGGGGTCATGTGGTTGGCCGGCGTGTTGACCAGGTCTCGTGCCAGCGACACCCCATCGACGATCACCTTGCCGCGCTCGATGCCCCCGGTGAAGGCCTTCAGATGACCACCGCTGAACTCGACGACGGTCATGGTCTCCGGGTTGGGCTTCCAGTCCTTCGGGGTCGCTGAGCGCATGCCGTCGTAGCGATAGAGGCCGAGCAACGCCCCCTCGGTGACCGCTGCCGCAGCGCCCGTCGCATCCAGACCGCCGATGCCTGCGCCGTGGACGATCGTCGCGAACGAGCGGACGCCCAGCTCACGCGCCTTGCGGGCTGCGGTGGCCGACGCGTTGCGCACGCCCTGGAGGTCGAACTTGCCCGCCTCTCCCAGGCCGACAACGAGCACGCGCGGGGCAGGCATGGCGCCCCGGGAGTAGAGCACGATCGTTTCGCCCGATTTGCCCTGGAAGTCGCCGGTTGCGATCACATGGCTGATTGCGCCCGACAGGGCCCGGTCCACTGCGCCCGTCGCGCCGCCTGGAGCGGTTACGCCCTGGAACAGGTTGACGACCACCAGGTCGGCGGCGAAATCGGTGATGTTGGCTTGTTTCAGTTCTATGTTCATGAGTCGCTCCTAGATGAGATACGTGTTCTGCGTGCGGACCAACCTAGACGACGTTGTGCTCTCGCACGAGGTCTCCCTCCGCGAAGCGGCTGAAGCGCAGCTGGTGCAGATCGAGCGTGTGGGCACGGCCGTCGACCACCATCTCAGCCACGAGCAGGCCGGCGATCGGGCCGTGCATGAACCCGTGGCCGCTGAAGCCGGCAACGACGTAGAAGCCGGCCGGGTCGCTCAGCCCGTCGATGACGGGATGAGCGTCGGGCGTGACCTCGTAGAGCCCGGCCCACTCGCGCAGCAGCCCGGCGCGCTCCAGCAACGGGAACCGCCACATGGCCTGTTCGAGATGATATTCGGTCCAGGCGTGGTCGATGGACTGATCGAAGCCGACGATCTCATCGGGGTTCGATTGGCCGGTGAGGATGCCCTGGCCCTCGCGGTGGAAGTACAGGCTGCGGCTGAAGTCCAGTACGAACGGAAAGTCGGCCGGCACGCCCTTCAGCGGGGCCGTGACAACGATCTGGCGCCGCAGGGGCACGACGGGCAGGTCGAGATTCGCCAGCGCAGCGACCTTGCCGGCCCAGGGGCCCGCCGCATTGACCACCACCGGGGTGCTGATGTCGCCCTGGGGCGTCGACACGCCGGTCACCCGGCCGCCTGCCACGTGAATCGCAGTGACCTCCGTCGAGGTGAAGAACTGTGCGCCGAGCCGCCGCGCGGCGGCCGCGTACCCCTGAACGACGCCGTTCGGGTCCGCGAGCCCATCGCCGTCGTGCCAGGCGCCGCCGAGCACGCCCTCCAGGTTGAGGAGCGGCGTCCTTTCGGCGACCTCCGCCGGCGACAGGATGCGCGATGGGATGCCCAGGCCGTTCTGCATCGCGACGTTGCCGCGGAAGATCTCCACGTCCCGCTCGTTGTCGAGCAGGAACAGGTAGCCCGGCCAGCGGAGGTCGATATCCTGTCCGATCTCCTCCTGGAAACGCTGCAGCATCGGCAGGCTGAGCAGCGAGAGCCGCACGTTGATCTCCGTGCTGAACTGGTAGCGGATGCCACCGGCGCACTTGCCGGTCGCTTCTGCGCCCAGGAACTCGTGCTTTTCCAGCAGCACGACGCGTCCGACGCCTCGTTTTGCCAGATGATAGGCCGCGCTGGCGCCCATGACGCCGCCGCCAATCACAACTACGTCCGCGGTTTGGGGCAACATGATTTCTCCTTCGTCTGCTGTGATGGCGCGATCGACGCGACGCGCCGGGTTCGATGAGTAAGCTGCAACGGTCGTGCCGACCGGCTGCCTGGTGAGGACTCCGTCACTCGGCCGTGCATTTCACGGTCAGGGGTTGTCGGGCAATTGCACGCAGAGGACCTCTCCCCGCGCCCGAACCTCTCCATCCCGGAAGGCTGCTTGTGGAGAAACTCGACAAGCCCCACAGCATCGAGGGCAAGG
>CAZMIS010000447.1:0-3588 GCA_964566325.1 uncultured Anaerolineales bacterium | reverse complement strand
TCGCGTTCATCGGCGGCGGCCACATCACCGAGATCATCCTGCACAACCTGGTGGGCCGGCAGGTTGTGCGAGCGGAGAATATGGTCGTCAGCGATCCGCTCGCGGGGCGGCTGCGCCACCTCGAGGATCAGTTCGGCGTGGCCACCACGCACGACAACGTGGCGGCCGCCCGTCGCGGGGAGCTCATCTTCATCAACCTGCGGCCGGAGGTGGTCGCGTCCGTCCTCCCCGAGCTGCAGTCCGCGGCCCTGCGGCCCGACCAGGTGCTCGTCTCGCTGGCCGCGGGCATTCCCCTGAGCCGGTACGCCGTCCTCGGCGCGGGACAGCCCCTGGTGCGCGGCCTGCCCAACCCGCCCAGCCGCATCGGGCAGGGGGTCGCCGCGCTCGTCTTCACGCCGCAGGTCAGCGCGGCGCAGCGGGAGGAGGTGCGCCTCCTGTTCGCCAGCCTGGGCCAGGTCGTCGAGGTGGACGAGCCCGCCCTGGACGTGATCACCTCGCTGAGCAGCCCGGTGGCCACCCACCTCTTCTTCCAGTCGCTGATCGATGCGGGCGTGCGCTGCGGGCTGTCCCGCGCGGTGGCTACGGAGGTGGCCGGGCAGACGGTCATCGGGTCGATGGCCCTGTGGCAGGCGCGCGGCGCCTCGCCCGCGGAACTCATCGCAGAGGCCAGCACCCCCGGCGGCATCTCGGTGGAGACCCTCTTCGCGCTGGAGCAGCACGCGTTCAAGGCCGCGGTGATGGACGCGATCGCGCGCGGCGCGGACCGCGCGACGGCCCTGGGCCGCGGCGGCACGTAAGTCTCTACGCCCGCTGGCTGAGAGTCGCGGTTACGGCCGAGGGCCAACCGACGTTCGGCCGTCAGCCGCTGCAGAGCGGCTTGCGATCCTCAGGCCGCAGTTTCATCTGCTGGCCGATACCAACGGACGCAACAGTCTCGCAGCCGGAGCGTAAAGCGGCTTACAGCAGCGCTATGCTATAGTGAAAGGTGCGCGGCACGTGCGTGCCCGCGCGTTGCGTGAAACGTATCGGTGTAACGGTGTGGGAGGAAGTGAACGATGGCCATTGTGCAGACCATCCTGGCCGCCCTGGCGCGGCAGACCGGCAAGCTGCTCAACACGGTGTTCGGGTGGGCGACCACCACCCTCTTCGGCAAGGTCCCGCAGGCGCGGCAGACGTGGCTGTCGGTGCTGTCGCTCGGCTCGGTGGCCTGGATGATCGTCGTCATCGGCGTCGTCTTCCCGAAGGCGGCCGTGTTCCTGCTCTCGTTCGTGACGCTGCCCCCGTGGGTCGACGACCGATTGATCCGGCTGGCCATGCTGGCCGCGGCGCTCGTGCTGCCGCTGATCGTGGGCTTCGTCTCGCTCAAGCTGGTGGACCCCGTGGATCGCCCCAAGGGCGCCTGGGCCACGCTCAAAGCAATCCTGCGCGGCTATCCCTCCACGGTGGCCATTGCCGTCGCACTGATCATGATGATCGTCTTCGTCCCCGTGATGAAGGCGCGCACCATTCTCAAGCGGTGGACCTCCGAGCACCTGCCCATGGTGGTCGAGGAGCAGGACTACCTGCGCACCGTGGCCGACATCGAGGCCGCGCTGGACCAGGCGGGCTTCGAGGTCGACCGGAAGCGGGCCGGCTTCATGCTGCGGCTGCCCCTGAAGGTGATCGCCGCGCTCGGACGCGGCGGCGCGCGCAACCTCATCTCGGACAACCTCACGACCCTCGTCTCGCCCCAACTCGAGCTGATCCTGCACCCCTCCGACCTGGTGATCAACGGGAGCAAGTACGACGCCGCGCGCGTGCGCGCGATCGTCGCGGAGCAGCTCTCCTTCTCCGAGGCCTACCTCACCTGGACGAAAGAGGGCAACGAGATGGAGGACCGGCTGCGCGAGGTGTGGCACGAGGTGCGCGGCCGATACGCAGGGAAGGCGCCGGCCGAAGCGACGCGCAAGCTGCAGGCCATCGAGGCCGGCCTGCGCGAGGCAAAGCTCGAACACGAGGAGTGGGAGATCCTCTTCCGCAGCAAGCTGCTGGTCGAGCGCGGCCTGCTGCAGGTTGCGGCCGGGCTGACGGACCGGCCGAAGGAGCCGAGCGAGGCGGACGCGCGCACACTGGGCGCGGATCAGATCGCTGCGGACCAGCCGGCGGCCGGCCGGCCAGCGGGCGCGAAGGTCGTGCGGGGGCTGTCGCTGCTGTCCGCAGCGGCCCTGGCCTGGGCCCTCATCCGCCGCCGCTGAGCGCGGCATGGGCCCGGCAACGCCAAGTTCGGCTGTTGCTTAGCCGCAGAGGTCGAAGAGCACACAGAGAGAGGGGTTGAGTGGAACCCAAGGTGCTGGCGGTGCGTCTCCGATGTAGAGACGGCCGTCAGCCACTTTAAGGGAGGTCGTTATGAGCCGCCACCTGTGTCTCACCCTCGGACTGATCGCCCTCCTTGCGGTGAGCTGCGCTCCGCTGCCCGCACCGATCCCTGCTCCCGCCACACCCGAATCGCCGGCTGCACTTCCCAATCCCGCGCCCGGCGCAGCAACGTACACCTCGACCGCGCTCGGCGTCAGCTTCAGCTACCTGCCCGACCAGGACGGGCAGACGGTCGGGGTGCTGGAGCAGGGCGACCGGATCTACGTCTATCCTGCGAACATGGAACCGGCCACGGGCCAGTGGGTGCAAGTGTTCCCCAGGCAGCCCGAGGAGAGCCTGGCGGACGCGATCCGGCGGGTCATCATGCCGGGACATCCCGAGGCGGACTGCCTGGTGACCGCCATGGCGGAACTGCCCGGCGCCGCGAGCCAGCAGCAGGCGAGCTTCGAGTATGCGGCGATCACGGTGCGGCGCGCGGCAGGCGAGGATGAGGCGGCCGTGCTGCCCAGGTGGCGGACCTGTCCGCAGCCCTACACGGTCGTCGGCGGCATCGGCTACTTCCAGGCCGACGCCGCGCATCCCGACAGGTTTCTCTTCTTCAGCATCGGCCAGTACGCCATCCTGGCCGGCCCGGAGCTGCCCTGGCAGGACACGATTCGGTTCGAGTAAGGCGTCAGGCGGGCATGGCGTGACTGGGCCCGTGCCTGCACCCTCATGCCTACTCCGGGATGAACGGCACGGTCTGCGGGCCCTCGGGCAGCACGCAGATGCGCGCGTCGCGCCCGTAACGTGCCGCGAGCTCGCGCACCGTCCGCCCGATATCGCGGCACGGCCTGAGCAGCGCGGCGGTGATGTCGCGGTCCGACAGGTGATCGCTGTACACGTGCACCTCGGCCACCTGCTGGATCTGGGCCTGGATCTGCGCCTGCCACTGGTCCTGCGCCAGGAAGCCGGGCGCCATGATCCGGTCGAGCAGCGCGGCCGGGTCGGAGGCGCTCCGCAATAACTGCCCGAACATCCCGTGCTCCGGGATGCCGTCCCAACACTCCGCGGCGACGATGATCGCACCCCCCGGCTTGACCACCTGTGCGGCCGCGGCCATCCCCTTCACGGCCTGATACAGGTTCAGGTCCAGCGGATAGCCGGAGTTGGAGGTGACGACGATGTCGAACCGCCCGTCGACCGGCTGCATGGCGGTGTCACGCACGAAGTCGCACCCGCAGGCATGTGCCT
>CAZMIS010000446.1:0-3590 GCA_964566325.1 uncultured Anaerolineales bacterium | reverse complement strand
GACCTCCCAGTCGGCCACCAGCGGCTTGATCTCCAGCCGCGAGGTCCACTTCACGGACCAATGGCCATCCGTCACCTGGTCGTTCTTCGGGCTGATGATGACCAGGCGCAGCACGCCGTCGCTCTCCTCCGGCAGCGGCTGGCCTTCCCGCTCGAAGGCCACGATGGCCGTCAGGCCGTCGGGCGTGGGAATCTCGTCGCCCGTGGCCGGATCGTAGGTGGTGAATGCGCCGTTGACGGCCTGATCGTAGGAGAAGGTGATGCCGTAGCCGTCCTTGGCCACGACGTTGATGCCCATCGTCTCATCGAACGCGCCGACGAGCTCGGCCAGATCCTTCAGCGAGACGCCCCGGTGCGGCACGGGCGGCGTGATCTTGCCCGTGCTGCTCATGAAGCCTGCGTTGCCCTCCGTGATGGGCAGCGCCTTCAGCTCTTCCAGCGTCAGCGACTTCGAGCCGTCCAGCCCGACGATATCCAGGACAGGCTCAGCCACTGCTTCAGGTTCCGGCACCGCGGTGGGTTCCGGCACGGCGGTAGGCTCAGGGACGGGGGTTGGTTCCGGGGCCGGCGTAGGCACAGATGCGGCCGTGGGCGCTGCGGGCGCCGGAGCAGGAATCGCCTGGCAGCCGGCCAACACCAGGGCCAGGACGAGAAAGACAGATGCAGCGATGCGGGACATTGGAAAACTCCTGTAAAACTGTATGTTTGTTGCGGTGCAACTATACAGCCAGTGTAAACAAGAGCCGCGGGGCTGTCAACTTCGCCGCCGCGCAGGCGGCCCGTTAACACAAACCGGCGGGCCTATAGGGCCCGCCGGCAGAATGTTGCCTGTGTCGATCGCATTCGTCCTGACGTGCGATTACGTCAACTTAGATGTTGCTGCTCCCCGCGATGGGCAGGCTGCGGCGCATGACCGCGTAATTTTCCAGCGCCTTCACCGCGCCCAGCGCGACGCAGGCCATAGGCTGCTCGGCGACGAACGCGGGTACGCCCGTCTCCTTGGTCATCAGGCGGTCGATGTTGCGCAGCAGCGATCCGCCCCCGCTGAGGACCATACCGCGATCGATGATGTCCGCGGCCAGCTCGGGCGGCGTCTTCTCGAGCGTCTGGCGCACCACGCCCGTCATCGCGGCGAGCGGCTCGGCCATGGCCTCGGTGATCTCGCTGGATGTGAGGGTGATGGTCTTCGGGAGGCCCGCCACCTGGTCGCGGCCGCGCACCTCCATGCTCAGTTCCTCCTCCAGCGGCAGCGCGCTGCCGATGTTGAACTTGATCTCCTCCGCCGTCTGCTCGCCGATGATCAGGTTGTACTTCTTGCGGACGTAGGCCATGATCGATTCGTCGGTGCGAATCCCGCCGACGCGCACGCTGGACCACACCACGATGTCGTTCATCGAGACGACGGCCGCCTCCGTGGTGCCGCCGCCCAGATCCACGGTCATGTTGCCCGTGGGCGTGCCGATCGGCAGGCCTGCGCCGATGGCGGCTGCCAACGGCTCGGGGATCAGGTAGGCTTCCTTCGCGCCGGCCTGGACGGCCGCATCGTGCACCGCACGGCTTTCCACGCTGGTCACGCCCTTGGGGATGCTGATCATCACGCGCGGCTTCATCAGCTGGCTGCGACCGATCACCTTACGGATGAAATAGCGCAGCATGGCCTCGGTGACCACGTAGTCGGCAATGACGCCCTCGCGCATGGGCCGGGCGACCTCGATGCTCTCGGGCGCACGCCCCACCATGTCGCGGGCCTCCTGGCCCACCGCGACGATCTTATTGTCCCGAATTGAAATAGCGACGACAGATGGCTCGCGCAGGACAATGCCCCGTCCACTCACACCCACCAGTACATTGACCGTACCCAGGTCAATGCCCACAAGTCGTTCAAACATCATGACTCCTGAATCCCGGGCACATGGAGCAGTGCCCCGGGAGAACGTAAGCGCGCTTGTAACTGCCCGCCGCACGGCAGGCTGCAGGGATCGATTATACGACAGCGCACGGTCACGCGCAAACACACGACCGTCTCTTCGGAATCAGGAGCACCCTTCGATTACGCTCCCATCGTTCGCTCCACTCAGGGTGCTCCTACCAAAAAGGGCGCGGTCCTCATCGGACCCGCGCCCTCAGTCGCCAGTCATCGGCGTCGCTGCGCCGCTACGCCACAACCGCCCGCGCTACTCGATGCGGCTCGTCGTGTCCGAGGCCGGCCCGGTCGTGCCCTGCCAGCCCTTCTGCCGCCGGCCGACGCGCAGACGAATCTGCGAACGTCTCAGGGCCATCTCGAGCCGTGCCCGGCTCTCGCGGTCCACGCCCGCGGCCAGCAACTCCTCCGCGCGGGCCTTCGCTGCCTGCGCCCGCGCCAGGTCGATCTCGTCGGAGCGCTCCGCCGTGCGCGCCAGGATGTTCACGTGGTCGGGCCGGACCTCCATCCAACCGCCGCTGACTGCGAAGCTCAGATCGGAGTCGTTTTGGCGCTTGATCAAAATCTCGCCGGGGGCCAGGATGGTCATCAACGGCGCGTGCTTGGGCAGGATGCCCAGTTGACCCTCAGCGCCGGGCGCCAGGATCTCGGTCACTTCGCCCGAGAAGACCATGTGATCCTGCGAGACAAAATCCAGGCGCATCGTGGACATGACCTACCCCCTCAGCTCCTTGGCCCTTTCGACGGCCTCGTCGATGGTGCCCACCATGTAGAAGGCCTGCTCGGGCAAATCATCGTACTTGCCGTCGAGAATTTCCCTGAAGCTGACGACGCTGTCGCTCAGCTTGACGTACTTGCCCGGCCGGCCCGTGAATGCTTCCGCGACGAACATCGGCTGGGTCAGGAACCGCTGGATCTTGCGGGCCCGCGCGACGGTCAGCCGGTCCTCCTCGGAGAGTTCCTCGACGCCCAGGATCGCGATGATGTCCTGCAGGTCCTTGTAGCGCTGCAGGGTGCGCTGGACGGCACGCGCCACCTGGTAATGCTCCTCGCCAACGACCAACGGGTCGAGGATGCGGCTGGTCGATGCCAACGGGTCCACCGCGGGGAACAGCGCCTGCTCGGCCAGCGAGCGTTCGAGGCTGATCGAGGCGTCCAGGTGTGCGAAGGTCGTCGCGGGCGCCGGGTCTGTGTAGTCGTCCGCGGGCACGTAGACGGCCTGCATGGACGTGATTGAGCCGGTGGTGGTCGAGGTGATGCGCTCCTGCAGCTCGCCCATGTCGGTGCCCAACGTCGGTTGGTAACCCACAGCCGAGGGCAGGCGCCCCAGCAGCGAGGACACCTCGGAACCGGCCTGGACGAACCGGAAGATGTTGTCGATGAACAGCAGCACGTCGCGGCCCTGATCCCGGAAGTACTCCGCCATGGTGACGCCGGTCAGGCCCACGCGGAGGCGTGCACCGGGCGGCTCGTTCATCTGGCCGAACACCATCACCGTGCTGGAGATAACGCCAGACTCGCGCATCTCGTGCCAGAGGTCGTTGCCCTCGCGGCTGCGCTCGCCCACGCCGGCAAACACGGAGTAGCCGGAGTGGAACTTGGCGATGTTATGGATCAGTTCCTGGATGACGACGGTCTTGCCCACACCTGCGCCGCCGAAGATGGCCGTC
>CAZMIS010000445.1:0-3596 GCA_964566325.1 uncultured Anaerolineales bacterium | reverse complement strand
CGAGCCCAGGTCGCCACGCCACATCACATCTTTGAGGCTCATGGCGCGCTGATCGTCCGTTCGGCATACCACCATGCCGTCAGCGATGTCGAGCTCCGCGGGGTCTGCCCCCATCAGCGGGGCTGCAACGTCGATCAGCCGGCGCTTCAGTTCTTTGGCGCCCCAGCTCATTACCTCGGACTGGAGATACGAGACCGCGCTGTCGGTCTGCACGCAATCCCGGATGCCGCGGTCTGTGTCGACCGGCGCCACCCAGGAGATGTCATCGGGGCCAATGCCAAGGAAGCTGAGCGCCTCGGCGCAGCCGAGCACGTTGCACGTATTGGAGCCTGTGCCTGTCTCGACCGTCGGAGCGTCGAGCGTGACGGTGAGATCGGGATGAAGCGTGAGGTTCACCTGAACGACCCCGCGCTTCACTTCCTGCCACTCCGCGTGCCAGGCGGGGTGGAAGGAAAAGCCAATCCCCCGTTTCCTGGCGCCGTCGATCAGTGGGCCTTCGCCTGGCCGATGGCGCTGGTGCCAGTCTACGCGGCGTGCACCTTCGTACAAGACGGCGCGAAGACTCTTGTCAGGAATCTCGCCCCACTCGTGGCCGAAGTTCTTGATTGCGACCTCAATGGGGTCCATATCCAGGCGTTCGGCCACTGCGTCCAGCAGCAGGCACAGCGCGAAGTTGAATTGCGAGTTGCCGATGCCACGCATCATGCACCCGGGGATGCGATCGGTATAGACGACGTACGCCTCCATCCTCAGGTTTCGGATGGGGGCCAGTGCCACCTCTACGATCTCGGTCGGCACAAACTTGAGCGCAGATACAGAATGGTCTGCATGGGCGCCCGCGTTGCCGAACGCCTTGAACGAGAGGGCGGCGATCGTGCCGTCCTTTCGCAGCGCGGCCTTCCCATGATAGTCGACCGACTGCCGGGTGTCGTGGAAGCTGTCGCGACGGGTGTGTTTGTACTTGACGGGCCTGCCGGCCTTCTTGGCGAGCAGCGCTGTGAAGATAAAGAAGGGCTGATCACCCGTATCGCCGCGGCCGAACTGCCCGCCAACATAGTAGCTGACGGCCCGTACCTTATGCAAGGGTATTTCGAGCATCTGGCTCAGGTGCATCCGGCTCTGCACGGCCGCGTAGGAATTGGACCAAAGGTTCAGCGTGTCGCCCTTCCAATCCACGACGCAGCACCAGGCATCGAGCGAGCCTTGGGTAGGGTTGTGATGCCGTGAATCGACTTCGACGATCGCGTCGGCTTCGGCGAAAGCCGCTTCCACATCCCCACGCTCCACAAACACGTCCGGTCCACCGAAGGTGTCCTCGGGCAGCACGTTGGTGGGCGTGATCGCGGGATGAATGATCGGCGCGCCCGGTTGCATCGCATCCTCGTAATCGATGACAAACGGCAGGACTTCCCACTCCACCTGGACCAGCCGCAGCGCCTGTTCCGCGATCTGCTCGGACTCCGCGGCCACAACGACGCCCAATTCGTCGCCGGCCCAGGCGCCATAATCGCCGAGGACCTGTCGATCGCGAAACTTGTACCACCACATGCGCTCGTAGCTCACCGTGCCGACGCCGTCGGTCCACCCGGCATTCGTCATCTTGAGGCTCCGCACCTCGGGATCCTGGTAGGTCAGGATGGCGACGACGCCCAGAAGTTGCTCCGCCTTTGTGATATCGATGCTCTTGATGCGCGCGCGCGGATAGGGGCAACGCAGTGCCTTGGCGTAGAGCAACCCGGGGAAGGCGCGCTCCGACGCGAGGTCGTCTGCGTACATGGCTCTGCCCTGCGCCTTCTCCTGGCCGTCTATGCGCGGCCGGTAGCCGCCGATGTACTTGCGCGGCACCCTGGGCTGGTAAGGTGTGCTCATACGGCCCGCTCCTTTGCAGCGATCTTCTCGGACGCGTGCCGCACGGCCTGGGCGATGCCGGTGTAGCAGCCACAACGACACAGGTTGCCACCCAGGGCTTCTTTGATCTCCGCCGTGGTGGGGTTGGGGTTGCTGTCAAGCAGGGCACGGGCTGTCATCACGAATCCCGGGGTGCAGTAGCCGCACTGCAAGGCTGAGCCATAGCCCGGCTCGCTCTGCTCAGCGAAGGCCTCGACCACTGGATCGTCGACCGGAAGGCCCTCGATCGTGAGCAGTTCGTGGCCATCCGCCTCGACCGCCAACATCATGCAAGACAAAACGGCCTTGCCATCCATGATGATCGTGCACGCACCACAAGCGCCTTCGTCGCAGGCAATCTTCAGACCTGTGAGGTCAAATCGCTGACGCAGAAACGCTGACAGCGTCATGGCAGGATCCAGATCCTTGCCGACCTCGAAGCTGTACAGCCTTCCGTTAACCTGCATTGTGATCTTTTCAGTCCCCGTGGTCATTCATGCCTCCGAAGTCCAGGCCCGATGTCGCCGGTGCTGCCAGTGCTGCCGTCATTCGTTCTCCGCGACCTGGGGATGACGAGCCAGATACAACTGCTTCAGGATGGCCAGCTCGTTGGTGTAGGTCCACTCCTCGATGAATTTCCCGTTCCTGATGTGGTGCTGGGTGATCCCCCACAGGCGACAGCGTTCCCCGGTGGGAGCGCCGTAGATGCCGTACCCGGTATGGGTCCCGAGGAAACTCCACAACATGGAAGTGCGATAACCGCCCTGTCCGTCGTCCATCGAGAAGACCTGGTCGACGAAGAACTGCCCGTCTGGAAACGCAACCAGCAACGCCAGCATCGCCTGCAGGTAGTCGCCACGGCCATAGATGTCTGTGTTTCTCGAAGTGTGACAGCGGTAGTTTGGCGAGAAGTTCTCGATGATCTTGCCGAACATCCGGCAGTTCCAGGCGTCGTGCATGGTCCCGCGGACGAAATCTTCTACGTCGAACGTCTCGCTCTCCTTGGGTGACCAGCGCACCGGCGCAGTCTCGCGGGCAAGCCGCTCGATTCCCCCGTGCGCTTCCGGGCCTCGCGGCTTGCCGCGATCCTTCTCGGCCAACATCGCGACGGCTTCGTCCAGATCGAGGCCGAGGCCGGCGATGATGGCCAGGTCGTCCCGAACACTCCACTCCTCGATGATGCGATTGTCTTTGACGTAGCAGAGCGCGATGCCAGTGCGGCGGACCACCCGGTTGGTGGGCGGTCCGTACACTGTCCAGCCGCTATTGGGGCCGACTGCCGTGTATCGATGCGAGGTGAAGAAGCCATCCTGATCGTTGCCGGTCCACACCACATCGTCGAAGAAGTTCTGGTTCACCGGGAAGGCCGCGAGAGAATTCACTGTATCGACCACCATCTGCTCCCGTCCATAGATCGTGCCGTCGGCTACGTGAACGATGCTGTTGTCCAGGTAGTAGTCGTATATGAGGCCGATGTTCTTGTCACACCAGATCCAGTGTGTGACACGCACGATCCAGTCGACGATGTCCACGAAGACCTCGTCGAAACCTGCAAGCGGCTGGCGACGTCCAGGTATTGGCGACAACAACAGGTCGATATCAGTGCCTCGGACATCGGTGATCGGCAGCGAACTCATCGCACTTTCTGCGACATCCGGGCCATCACCACGAGCCGGCTGTTCCTGGCTCACCTTAGATTGTGCCATCGT
>CAZMIS010000444.1:0-3598 GCA_964566325.1 uncultured Anaerolineales bacterium | reverse complement strand
CCAGTAGGCCCGGGCGAGGAGCAGCAGGCCGTCGAGATAGCCGGTGTCGGAGAAGAAGCCGGTGATCCCGAGCGCCACCTGCGCCTGCTTGCTGCCCAGCGTGCCCGGCAGGGGCACGCCGAGGAGCAGCATCATGGCGCCGTAGACCACGATGACGGTCAGGGCATAGGTCACCATGGGACGCCAGGCGCGCGGGGAGGCGACTCCGTGGCGGACGAGCAGGAAGACACCCCACGCCCCTGCCGCTGCGGCCGCGTCGAAGCGCAGCAGCGTCGCGGTTGCCAGGGCGAGCGCGGCCCACATCGTCCGGCCGCGCAGCGTCAATGCCAGGCCGAGCAGCGCCAGCGCCAGGGCGGGCAGCCCCTCCATGCCCAGGACGAGCCAACCCATGGGGAAGGCGGCCAGCAGGATGCCTGCAAGCAGCCCGCCGGGCCGCGACCAGTGCGCCAACAGCTCGGCCAGGGCCGCGGCCGCGACGATCATCGCCAGGATGCTGAGCCAGCCACCTGCGAGGGGGATGTCGAGGCCCAGCAAGCGTAGCCCTGCGAGGAGGGCTGCGTAGGCAGGCGCGGTGGTGGCGAAGGACTGCGCCGGGCCGCTCAGGTTGTAGACCAGCCGGCCGTGCAGCGCCAGGTTCTCCGCGTAGCGGTAGGTGATGTACGCATCGTCGAGTGTGACCGCGGCGCTGTGGATCGTGGCGAGCAGGAACACGACCGCGGCGCACGCGGCGAGGCACGCGGCGGCCCAGCGCAGGTTCGAGGAACGCGCGGCGGTCACGGCGCCACCTGGCCCAACTGCTGCGCTGCGAGCGGCTGGACGGGGCGCGACGCGATCGTGGCGGACGATGTGCCGGGCAGCGGCAGCAGCAGGAGGTCGCCGCCCTGCGGCCAGGCCAGGCCACGCGGCACGGGGGAGAGCCACGCGCCCTCCGGGAAGGGGCGGACGCCTATCTCCACCCGTGCGGTGCGCGCCAGCAGCTCCGGCGGCGGGCGGTAGGTGCCGGCGCACGCGCGGCCGGCCGGCCAGCGATCGGTGCTGAATCGCCCCGCGCCGGGCGAGCGCTTCCACTCCCACAGGAGATTGCCGTCTGCATCGTACAGCCGGAACGCGGTGCGCAAATCGCCGGCCGGCGGCTCCGCCGCGCGCCAGTAGAGGGTCAGTTCGCCCGGCGCAGCGTCGTCCCACGCCCCCGCGACCAGCTCCAGGGGCCCGAAGGCCGCGTTCAGCGGCTGCGCGGCCGCGATGCGTTCCGGCCCGGCCGCGGACGGCGCCGCGAAGGGCTGCACCAGGCCCGTGATCAGTGCGGCGACCGCGATCAGCGCCATGCCGCCGGCCACCACCCCGGTCCACAGGCCGGCGCGGCGCGCCGCGTGTCGCCCAGGCCAGGCGTGCAGGCCCCCCGCGATGAGCAGGGCAAGGGGGCCCAGGGCCGGGAAGAGGAGCCGTCCCTGGTCGGTGCCGAGCGCCACCTGGCTGTACGAGTAGATGCCCGCCGCAGTCACGAGCGGCGTGCCGAGGAGGATGATCCAGGCGGCCGCACTGGCCCCCGGCAGGCGCGCGGGAGAAGTGGCGGGCACTTCCCAAGTGCCCCGCACCCGGCGTGCAAGGTGAAGGACCCATCCGGCAACGGCTGCCGCGCCGATGGTGGCCCAGACGACGTAGAGCCAGCCCGGCAGGGCAATGTGGCCCGCGCCGCCGAACTTGCCCCAGAAGCTGAGCCACCAGCCTGACAGCAACTGCTGCACGCCGGCCAGCCCTAATGGCCCCTGGCGTTGATCGATGGTGGCAAGCACCACCGGCCAGCCGAACGGATCGCCGTACAGGCGCCAGTTGCGCCACAGCCACGGCGCCGCGATAGCGAAGGTTGCCGCGCCTGCCAGTGCCACCCGCGCGACGGCGGGCGCCAGCCCAGCCAGGCCGGGCCACCGTCGCGTACCGGCCTGCCACGCCGAGACGAGGAAAACCAGCGTCACAATCACTGCGAGCGAGCCGGTGCTCGCCTTGGTGACGAAGGCCAGGCCGAGGCAGACGCCTGCCAGCAGCGCGGTCGTCCAACTGCGCGCAGACTGAGCCTGATGGGCGGCATTGTTGTGGCCCTTCGACGGGCGAGCAGGGCGAGGATGCCTGAGCGGAGCATCCTGAGCGGCGGGCGACAGCCCGGAGTCGAAGGAGGCGGAGCGGTCTAGCGGTATGGCCGCGTCCTTCGACTGCACTCCGCCGCCCGGATCGCCGGGCGGCGGAGTTCCGCTCAGGATGCTTTCGGCGGACTCATCTGCGCGGCTCTGCCGTCGCTGGCGGATGTCAGTCGACGATCTCAGGCTCAGCCACAGCGCGAGCGTGGCCCACATCGCGGCGAGCATGTCGTTGCTCATCGCGCCGCCGACGAAGAGTGACTCGGGGAGAAACGCGGCAAACGCGGCTCCCGCGAGCGCGATCTCCGGCTGCGCAGGCCAGATCGCGCGGCCGAGCAGGAAGGTGGTGAGGACGAGCACGAGCCCTGCCAGGATCGACACGCCGCGGCCGGCGCGCATGGCAAGCACGCCGGCCCGCCACGGCCAATCCTCGGCGGTGGTGTGGACGAAGAAGTTGGATGCCTGGCTCTCCGGCCCGAACGCCATGTCCGGATTGGCGCGCAGGAAGCTGCGGTCCGGCGTGCCGCCGGCCAGCTTCGCAGCGACGGCCGCGAGGGCATGGTACAAGGGGGGATGCTTGCCCTGCGTCATCTCCGGCCCGACGGGCAGTTCGCCCTTCTCCAGGATGTAGGCCGCGTACGCGTAGTGATCGGCCTCGTCCGGCGCCTCGCCGAGCGGGGTGGCCAGGCCGAACGCGACGCTGAGCAGCAGGCGCAACAGGAGCAAGGCGACCAACGCCCACTTCACAACGGGCGCTTCCCGCGCCGCCGCCGTGCCCGTCATCATGGCGCCTCGATCGCGATGGATCCCGGCCATGTCCATGTGTCCACTCCGGGACTCAGCGGGAGCCGCTCGTCCGTCGCTTCATCGTAGAACCCGATGTTCAGCCGGTAGGTTCCGGGCGACAGGTCGGCCGGCAAGCGGATGGGATAGGTGTCGACGAGCACCTCGCCGGGCTGCCATGTGGTTGTCAACGCGGTCCCGCCGAGCGGATACGCGTCGCCCTGTGCGATCGGCGCACCCTGGTCGTCCACCAGGTGCACGAACACCTTCCAGTTGCCAGCGGTCGGCCGGTCGGCCTGCCATACGAGCGTCACGGGGAGGGTCTCGCCACTGACCCCCCTGTCGGGGATCGTGGCACGCACCAGCTGGACGCCCTCCTGCCAGGCTACATTCACCGGTTCGCCCTCCGGGGGCACATCGAAGCGCCGCTCCCGATCCTTGATGACGACAGGGTTCAGGGGTGCGGTGAGGATGCTCCCGCTGCCATCGGCCCGGCTCACGATGAGAGACGCCGCATACTCGCCCGGCGCCAGCGTCCCCCGAAGCTTGAACTGCGGTTGGGCGCGCACCAGGCGCCCGGCCGTCCAGCGGTCGCTGCCGTACCATTGTGGCCCGGCGGGCTGGGCCGAGGACCAGGTTTCTCCCTGGCGTTCCAGCCGGAGCTCGACCTCCAGGGGCGATTG
>CAZMIS010000443.1:1735-3615 GCA_964566325.1 uncultured Anaerolineales bacterium | reverse complement strand
AGTTGCGCCCAGAGGGCGGCGAGTCCTGCGCTCACGTCGGCCAGCGACCGGCCGACCAGCGCAACCACCGACAGAACCAGGAGCACCAGCAGGAGCATGGCAGCCACGAACGGGCCCAGGCCGCCCACCAGCGCACCGCTGAGGAACCAGCCGAGCATACCGCCGCCCTGGCCCACGTGGCTGCTCTGCGTCACATCGGGCAGGCCCGCCACCAGGTGGGCGAAGCCCTCGAACGCGAGGAACAGGCCGGCCGCGCCCACCATGCGCCACGCTGACCACGGCCCATTCTCGGCCACGTCGCGCAGCGCCAGCCAGACGCCCAGCCCGCCGATCAGCAGCGGCGTCAGCCACATGCCCACGCCGAAGGCCGTGCGCAACCCGTCGACTGCTGCATCCGTGATGTCGCCGCGGTTGGGCGAAAGCAGGCTGAGCAGGACGAGGATCGCCAGCAGCACCAGGACGCTGCCGGCAATCTCGCCTTTCATAAACTGCCCCAGTGAGGGGCCGGGCTTTGATTTTGCCCGGGTTCGTCGTTTCGTTGCCATAGGAATCAGTGCAAATGTTCGCAGTGAACGGAGTATACCACCGATCTATGTCAATGTCATTTTCCTGGTGGCTGCCGGACGAGGCAGCGCGTTTGGAGAGAAACCGAGTCGCACCTTTGGTCCGATATGATATACTCCGGATAGCGAGGTGAGTCATGGCCGATATGACTACGGAACAAGCTATCCAGATGATGGTGGATCGTCTGGTGGAACGTTTCGATCCCGATCAGATCATCCTGTTCGGTTCGCAGGCACGCGGCACGGCCGGTCCCGGCAGCGATGTGGATCTGCTGGTCATCATGCCGGTGAGCGGCTCCAAGCGCGCCAGGCAACTCGAGATGCGGCTTGCACTCCACGACATTGCGGTCCCGAAGGATATCATTCTCGCGACCCCTGACGAAGTGGCGCGACGGCGCGACATCGTTGGTACAATCGTCCGGCCGGCACTGCGCGAGGGAAAGGTGCTGTATGCTCGACCTGGATGATGAAGTACTTGTCGTCGCCCATCAATGGGTGGAGAAAGCCGAGAACGACCTCAAGAACGCGGCGCACACGGTCAGACTGAAGACTGATTGCCCGACCGACACGGTCTGCTTTCATGCCCACCAGTGTGTGGAGAAGTACTTGAAGGCGCTGCTGGTCCTGAACGACATCGAGTTCACGCGCACCCATCAGATCAGCACGCTTCTGGCCCTGGTGCCTGCGCAGGCGCGGCCCCTGCTTTCGCAGGCAGAGCAGGACCGCCTGACGGAGTATGCAGTCACAACCCGTTACCCCGGCGACTACGACCCCATCCCGCGAGAAGAAGCTTTGGACGCCGTAAGACTTGCCCGTCGCGTGCGAAATCAGGTGCGCAGGCGCCTTCCCGAGGCCGTCCGTTAGCGATCTTGTCCTGGCTGTCAACACTGTCGGCTATTCGTCTGCCAATCATTCAGCATGGGGGGCGAGGATGCCGCATAATGGCAGGCGAGTGCATCCACATCGGAGCACTTCTGGGAGGAGGCAACACCCATGAGAAGGATTATGATCGCAGGGCTGCTCGTCCTGGCAGTCGTCGTCCTTGGGGGCTGCGTCGCAGGCCCCAATACGATGTCCGGCACGCCCGACGAAGAGGGCAAGATCGCCGGTTTCTGGCAGGGACTCTGGCATGGCATCATTGCGCCGGTGACGTTCGTCATCTCGCTGTTCTCGGACACGGTTCACGTGTTCGAGGTGCACAACAGCGGCAACGGCTACGTGCTGGGCTTCCTGTTGGGGCTTGGCGCAGTCTGGGGCGGGGGCGGACGCGGGTCTGCGGGCCGGCGACATCGCTGAGTTGACGCTACCGTACAGGCG
>CAZMIS010000443.1:0-1725 GCA_964566325.1 uncultured Anaerolineales bacterium | reverse complement strand
GGTGGTTCGGCCGGACGATGACCACCGTGACACGGCGAATGGTGTGAGCTTGGTCCAGAGTCAGCCCAGCACGGCGCGGATCATGGCGGCATAGCCGTCTGCCGCGCGGACCAGGTCGGACACGGCCACCCATTCATCCGCGATGTGCGCTTCCGCCAGCGTCCCCGGGCCGTAGATGAACGTGGGGATCCCGCGGCGGCCCGCGCTCTCCGACGCGTTCGTGCCGCACGGCGCGGCGAAGGTATCGGCGGGGAGGCCGGCAACGGCCAATGCGGCAAGGAGCCGCGTTCGCCAGGGGTCTTCCGGCGGGCAGCGCCAGGGTGGAAGCAGGTCGACGGCTTCGAGTAGCGCGCCGGTGTAGGTGGCCTGGCGCAACGTCTCGACGGCCAGGCTGACCTGGGGCAGATCGCTCAACGCGCCGCGCAGGCGATCGAGCAGGCCGTCGCCGGTCTCGCCCGGCAACATGCGCGCGACGAACCGGGCCCGGCAGCCCGCAGGCACCAGCGTCTGGTTGGGGAACGGTTCGGAGATCAGCTCCACCAGCTCCAACACCGCAGGGCCGAGCTCGGGGTCCACCGGCTGAGGCAGTCCGCGCAGCCGCTCGACCGCGGCGATCATGGTGTAGACCGCGTTGTCGCCCAGCTCGGGCTGCGAGGTGTGTGCGCTGCGGCCGCCCGCGACGAGGCGCAAGGTGGCGCGCCCCTTCTGCGCCACGCCCAGGCGCAGCCCCGTCGGCTCCCCCGTGACCACCACGCCGGCACCGACCCGGTCCAGCACGTGCCCCAGGGCCACCCCGGTCAGGTTCTCCTCGGCCACCGTGGCCGCCACGACCAGCGTGCCGGAGAGGCCGGCCATCGGTGCAGCTGCGCCCGCACACAGCATGGCTGCCAGTGCGCCCTTCGTATCGGCCGCGCCGCGTCCCCACAGCCGTCCGCGGTCGACCTCGCCGCCGTAGGGGTCATGCGTCCACGGCTCCGGCCCGGGATCGACGACATCCATGTGGCCGTCGAAGAGGAGGGTCGGGCCGGGCCGGATGCCCCGCCGCACACCCATCACGCTGCCCCACGCGTCGACCGTCACCTCGTCGTATCCCATGGCCGCCATGGTCTCCTGCACGAGCGCAGCAACCGCGCCCTCGCCGCCCGAAGGGCTGGGGATGCGCACGAGGGAGCCGGCCAGGGACAGCACGCCGGAATGAAGGGATTGGGTCATGGATGGGATCTCAGGGATGGCTGATGCGGGCCGCCCGGCGCCGGGCCCGGCGCCTATTGGAGGTTTTTCAGCCGGGGATCGAGCACGTCGCGCAGCCCGTCGCCCAGCAGGTTGAAGCCGAGCACGGTGAGCGAGATAGCGACGCCGGGGAAGATGACCGTGTGCGGCGCGCTCTCCATGTACTTGCGACCATCGTTGAGCATCGTGCCCCAGCTCGCGGCCGGCGGGGGGATGCCCAGCCCCAGGAAGCTCAGCGATGCCTCGACGACGATGGCCGTCGCGAAGTAGGTCGTGGTCACCACGATCAGCTGAAGAACTGGCATCCCGGCCCGGTAGGAGTTGCCCAGGTCGCCCTGGGCCGCACGCACGAGCCAACGAACGTACTGGATCGTGACGGGCTGATCGAGGCCCAGTTCCTGGACCAGCGCAGCGCGGCGAATTTCATCCATCCCCTCGCTGCCGTACATCACGTCGATCGGGTCGCCTGGCACCATGCGAATCAGCGCGAAGACG
>CAZMIS010000442.1:0-3635 GCA_964566325.1 uncultured Anaerolineales bacterium | reverse complement strand
GCGGCCTTCGCCGCATCGTCTCAAAGAGCAGATACACAGTTCAATTTACAGACTCCCGAGATGCGCTCCACAGCGCCACAGGTTTCCGCACGCATGTCCTGGCTATTGGCAGCCTCTCGCCGACTCGAATCCATCATCTCGCCCTGGCCGACGTTTTCACCAGGACCAACGGCTATTTCCGATGCGATTCGCCACGTAGAGGGCATCGCGATCGGTCTGCGCGAGCTTCTCAAACAGGGAGGACAAGCCGATGACGATTGATTTCCCGCAAACGAGAATCTCAGGCAAAGCCCGTTCTGGTGTGCCCGTGAGTCTACCAGCCAAAAATAGACCTGGTCACGCTCAGGACCGCAATGGCCAAATCGCATCTAGGGCGCCGCGCGCGCGCAACGGTCTCACGTCATGACACAAAGCAGACTAAAAGCAAAAGGACGCCGATCAATTGGGGGATTCATCGCAATCCCTCACGCGGTACTCGATAGCCCCAACTGGCAGAGCTGCAGCGCCACGGCAATAAAGATGCTCACAGAGCTTGCCAGGCAATTCAACGGCTACAACAACGGGGACCTCGCGGCAACGTTTTCCATGATGAAAAAGCGCGGATGGTCGTCCCAAGAGACGATTTTCTTGGCTTGCCTCGAATTGCGTCACTACGGCTTGATCGAGCTGACAAGACAAGGAGGCAAGCGCAGGCCCAACCTATACGCGCTGAGTTGGCAACCAATCAACGACTGCAGCGGAAAACTGGACTGTGCTACGACTCTAGTCGGCTCCGGGGCGTGGAAAGTGCACCCAGCAGAGCCATTCAAGCGCCCTGCCAAGAATAGAAAGCTTGCTACGCCATCCGTATCAAATAGCTACGCCATCCGTAACAATGGGGGGCACTCCCCAGCTCAACTAATACGCCGTCCGCATTGAAATCGGGCAATTCCTGCTGATCTCTTGATACGCCAACCGTACTCCTTTATAGATTCTAACCATTCGTGTGTTCCTCACACGCGCCTTGGGGCCACTCCTTGATCCGAATCCATCAATCAATTCTCCAAAGCGACATGAGCTCAAAAACTCACCCTCGGAACCCAGCATGCCCCTGACCCTCCCCCAACTCGAACGCCACCTGTTCAAAGCCGCAGACATTCTGCGCGGCAAGATGGACGCTTCCGAGTTCAAGGAATACATCTTCGGGATGCTCTTTCTCAAGCGCTGCTCCGACGTCTTTGAAGAACGCCGCGCCGAAGTGATCCAACTCGAAATCGAAGCGGGCAAGACACCTGCCGAAGCGGAGGCCTCAGCGGAGAACAAGCGCTGGTACAAGAAGGACGGCTACTTCTGGGTACCCAAAGAGGCGCGCTACAGCTACCTGATCGACAACTCGAGGCGGGCCAACGTCGGCACTCTGCTGAGCAAGGCCCTCGCCGGGATCGAAGGTGAAAACACCAGCCTCCACGACGTACTGGAGCACATCGACTTTACCCGCAGGGTCGGTCAGAACAAGATCCCCGACATCAAGCTGCAGCAGCTCATCACCCATTTCAGCCTGCACCGCCTGCGCAACGAAGACTTCGAGTTCCCCGACCTGCTTGGCGCGGCCTACGAGTACCTGATAGGCGAATTCGCCGATTCGGCTGGCAAGAAAGGCGGCGAGTTCTACACCCCGCGGTCAGTGGTGCGCATGATGGTGCGGCTCATCAAACCCTCGCTCAAGCACGACATCTACGACCCCTGCTGCGGCTCCGGCGGCATGTTGATTGCCGCCAAGGAATACATCGATGAGCACGGCGAAGACGGCCGCAAAGCCAGCCTGTTTGGCCAGGAGTTCAACGGCACAGTGTGGTCCATCGCCAAGATGAACATGCTGCTCCACGGCATCAGCAACGCCAACCTGCAAAACGAGGACACCCTGGCCGACCCGCAGCACGTCGAGGGCGGCGAGCTGATGCACTTCGACCGGGTGCTCACCAACCCGCCCTTCTCCATCAACTGGGGCAACATCGAGAAAGACGCCGACGGCAACCCGGCCTGGAGGCCCAAGTTCGAGGCCGAGCGCTTCACTTACGGCCAGGTGCCCCTGGGCGCCAAGAAGGCCGACCTGATGTTCCTCCAGCACATGCTGGCCGTCACCCGCGACGGGGGCATGGTGGCCACGGTCATGCCCCACGGCGTGCTGTTTCGCGGGGGTGAGGAAAGAAGCATCCGCGCCGGCATCATCGAAGACGACCTGCTCGAAGCCGTCATCGGTGTGGCGCCCAACCTTTTCTACGGCACCGGCATCCCCGCCTGCATCCTGGTGCTGCGCCAGCGGGTGCACCGCGGCGCCAGGCGGGTTAGCGGCAAGCCCCGTGAGCGCCAGGGCAATGTGCTGTTCATCAACGCCGACCGGGAGCTGTTTGAAGGCCGTGCTCAGAACTACCTGCTGCCCGAGCACATCGAGAAGATCGTCACCACCTTCGACGACTTCCGTGCCATCGACGGCTTCTCGGCCATCGTGGACAACGCCACCCTCAAGGCCAACGACTACAACCTCAACATCCGCCGCTACGCTGACAACGCGCCGCCGCCCGAACCCCACGACGTGCGTGCCCATCTGGTGGGTGGCATCCCCAAGGCCGAGGTGGCCGCCAAGGCCCCCCTGTTCAGCGCCCACGGCCTGAACCCGCTGGATCTGCTTGTGGAGCGCGACGTCCGGTATTTCGACTTCGCCCCTGCCCTGGACAAACGGCAGGCCATCAAACCCGCCATCGAAGGCAACGCCCACCTGATGGCCAAGGAGGCCGCCGTCCGCGCCGCCTTCGAGCAGTGGTGGCACGCCCACCGCGCACGCATCCCCGCATTGCAGGGTGCCGCCAGTGCCGTGGCCACGCGCGAAGACTTGTTACACAGCTTTGCCACCGCGCTGGAACCCGTGGGCCTGCTGGATGTGTTCCAGGTGCGCGGTATCAGCGCCGGCTTCTGGTACGACAACCTCAACGACTTCAAGACCATCATGGCCCGCGGCCCCCTGGACCTGATCCGCGGCTGGCGCGACACCATCCTGAGTGAGCTCGACGATCTCGACACCAGAAAGAAAGCCACACCGCTGGAGCACAAGCTGGTCCGCTTCCTGATGAGTGATTTCGTCGAAACCATCACCCAACTGGAAGCCCAGAAGGCCGAGCTGGACAGCCAGATCAAGGCCGCCGCCCCCCGGGACGCCGAGGGCGAAGACGGTGAAGCCACCGAGGCAGCGGAGGATGAAGCCGACGGAGAGAACGCAGTGGACGAAGCCCAGCTCAAGGCCTGGAAGAAGGAGCTCGCTACCGTCAAAAAACAGCTCAAGGCCAGGAACGACAGCTTCAGGCAACACCTCGGCGCTGCGGTGGAGGGGCTGTCACCGGAAGCCGCCACCGAGCTGCTGCTGACCATCCTGCACAAGGACATGCTGGCCATCGTCGAGCGCCATATGGCCGCCCAGCGCAAGCTGATCGTGGCCGCGTTCGAGAACTGGTGGGACAAGTACCGGGTGACGCTGACCGAAATCGAGGGCAAGCGGGATGAGGCGGCGAAGGCGTTGCAGGGGTTTTTGAAGGGGTTGGGGTATGTGTGATGCTGCAACGAGTTACTGCACTCTTGGCGACGTTACTGACACCAACGTAGAA
>CAZMIS010000441.1:0-3637 GCA_964566325.1 uncultured Anaerolineales bacterium | reverse complement strand
CCGTGCACACCATCGTGTCGTGGGACTTCGCGATGGCCAAGCAGATCGGGTGGCGGTCGAGCATCTTCGGCCCCTATTTCGTCGTGGGCGCCATCTTCTCTGGCGTCTCCGCGGTCATCGCGGTGCTTCTGGTCGTGCGCAAGACGATGAACCTGCAGTACTTCCTGCGTCGCGAGCACTTCGAGGCGCTGGCGAAGCTCGTGTTGATCTTCTCGTTCACCTGGGCGTACTTCTTCTTCAACGACTACCTGATCGAATGGTACGGCGGGGAGTGGGTGGGGCACCAACTGCTGACGTTGCAGGCGCGCGGCCCGATCGCTCCGCTGTGGTACGGCATGATCTTCTTCAACATCGTCGTGCCATGGGCCACACTGTGGAGCAAGAAGGTGCGCCAGTCACCCACCGCGCTCTTCTTCATCGCGCTGGGCATCCAGGTCGGCATGTACCTGGAGCGCTTCATCATCATACCGGGCTTCCTGCAGCGACAGCGACTGCCGTTCGACTGGGGCGAATACAACCCGCGGCCGGTCGAGATCAGCGTCGCCATCGGCACGCTGGCGCTGTTCTGCCTGCTGTATGTGCTGGCGAGCCGGGTGATCCCGCTCATCCCGGTCTGGGAAGTCCTCGAAGGACAGCTCAGTCACAGCCGGCGCCGCATCGGCAAGACCGTCGTCACGTCGATTGCTGAGTTGGAGTAGGAGGAACCCAATGCCACGAAAAATCATGCTCACGGGCCTCTATACCGATGTGCACAGGGCGGCCGAAGCGCTGGACGGACTCCGCTTGCTCGGCCTGCGCGAGGAAGACATCGCCATCCAACAAGGCGTTCCACACTCGGCCAAGATGCTCGGCCGGCCGCACATCCATGAGCGCGTGCCCTGGGCCAGCCTCATCGGCGCCTTGACGGGGTTCGCCATCGGCTTCTTCCTCACCTACGGCACGCAGTGGTTCTTCTACGCCATTCGCGTGGGGGGCAGGCCGTATACCTCCATCCCGACCTCCATCATCCCGCTCTACGAGTTGACGATGCTCGGGTTGATCCTGGGCACCTTCCTCAACTTCGTGTGGAAGTGCGGCTTTCCCTCGACGAAGCCGCAATACTACGATCCGATCGTCAATGAAGGCCGGATCGCGATCATGGCGAACATCGATGCGCGCTACGAGGAGGAGGTCCGCCGGGTGATGGCAGACAAGGGCGCAGAACGCATCTACGAGCCGGAGCGGAGGCCGCTATGATCCCACCTTCAGGATACTTGCGCCGGGTCATCATGACGTTTGTCCTCGTGACCATCCCGTTGGCGTTGGGCCTGCTTTTCACGTACGACGTGATCAAGATCAACTGGGCCAGCAACATGGAGGACCAGATCGCCATCGAGTATCAGCAAGGGCCACGCCTGTCCGCACCGGCCGAGTCCGTGCGCTTCGAGGGGCCGAGCGAACCCAAGGGCGGCCCGGCCGAAAACCCGGTGCCCGCGGACGCGGTTTCGCTGGAGCGCGGCCGCCTGCTCTACGACCAGAACTGCGCGCTGTGCCATGGCGAAGGCGGGCTGGGCGATGGACCGATCACCGGGTTCTGGATGGCCGATATGCGCCCGCCGGCCAACCTGACCGAGGCCCGCATGGCCACGATGTCTGATAGCTCGCTCTACATCACGATCTCGCAAGGTTACGGCGCCATGCCTCCGCTGCGCGAAAACCTGACCGTTCGCGAGCGGTGGGACGTTGTGAACTACGTCAAGGGAATGAGCCAGTGATCCTGGCTGACCGGAGAAAGGCAACGATGAACACAAGACTCTGGTTGTCTCTCTGCGTGCTGGTCATGGTGCTGGCAGCGTGCAACACGCCGGCGCCCCTGCCGGACGCACCGACCCCGATCCCCACGCTGGTTCCGGCCACCATGCCGCCGCCCGGCGCACAGAACACGCCGCAGCCGGGCGTGGTCCTGCCGAAAGCTGCCCCCGTGGCCGCCGACGGCCAGGCGGTCTATGCTGCGCAGTGCGCCAGCTGCCATGGTGACACCGGTGAGGGCGTCGTGGAAGGCGCGCGCAACTTCACGGATGTCGATTACATGCGTGGGTCGGCGCCGGTCGATTTCTACGCTGTGGTGACCAATGGCGCCGGCGACATGCCGGCGTTCAAGGACGACCTCTCGGATGAGGAGCGGTGGAACGCGACGTACTACCTGTGGAGCTTTGCGGTGCCGGCCAGCCAGCTGGCCCAGGGTGAGACCGTCTACACGTCGGCCGGCTGCGTGAGCTGCCACGGCCCCGACGGCCAGGGCCTCATCCCGCAGGCCGCGAAGTTTTCGCCCGACTTCATCGCCCAGCATCCGGCCCAGCAATACTACCAGTCGGTGAGCGCGGGCAAGGGCATCATGCCGGCCCACCAGGACCGGCTGAGCGCTGAGGAACGGTGGGCCGCGGTGGAATACGTGCGCGCGTTCGGCTACCAGCCGGCAAGCCAGTAAGGGTAAGACTGCCACCCATCAGGCAAGCCTGATGCGGTGGCTGGAACAACACGTCGCGGACCGTGCAATGGACTCACAGCCCGGGCACGGTCCGCGATGCGCGTGGCGGATGGATCAAATGGCGGGACTGTCGTGCGGTCCTCGCCGGGGAAGTGATGTATGTCCGACGATAACCTGGTGGGTCTGTTGGTCCCGATCGTGATCGTGTTGGTGGTGATCGGCCGCCGCCTGTTCGTCGCGAGCGGCTCGTCCCGCAGCGGCCAGCCATCCTACGGCATCGCGGGGGCCGCAGTGTGTCGCAAGTGCGGCCGCGCCTTCTCTCGGCCGGTCTGGGCCCCGAACATGCTGGTCGGCAAGCTGCTGCGGTGCCCTCACTGCGGTGCCTGGGCGATCCTGCCCGCCGCGTCGGCCGTTGAGATCGAGGTCGCGGAGGCGCGGGACGGGAAACCCGAACCCGAGGCGGCGGCGACGCTCAGCGCCGAGGAGGCGTTGCGCAAGCGCATCGACGCATCGCAGTACGAGAAGCCCGGGGAGTGATCCCCCACCGCAGGAGCATCCTGAGCGGAGCGGCGGCGAGGCCGAAGCGAGGTCGAAGGGGGCGACTTGCACGTGCCCACCTCGTGCTCCGTCTCAAACCTGTGTCGCGCTGCGCGCGGCCAGCAACCAGTCCACCCACTCCGGCACGCCCTCACCGCTGCGGCAGGACATGACGAAGATCGCCGCGCGGGGATTGACCATCTCAACCCCGCGGCGGAAGTACGCCAGGTCGAAGTCAAAGTACGCGGCGAGATCGGCCTTGTTGAGCAGCACCGCATCGGCCGCGGCGAACATGCCGGGGTACTTGTGGGGCTTGTCGTGCCCCTCCGGGACGCTGGCGACCACGACCGAGAGCCGCGCGCCCAGGTCGAACTCGGCCGGGCACACCAGGTTGCCGACGTTCTCGATGAACAGCAGGTCGATCCGGTCGAGAGGCAGCCCAGGGAGCGCCTGGCGGATCATCGGCGCATCCAGGTGGCAATTGCCGCCCGTGTTGATCTGTACGGCCGGGATGCCGGCGGCCAGGACCCTCTCCGTGTCGATGCTGGAGGCCAGGTCCCCTTCGATCACCCCCGGGCGGACGTGCGCCGGCAGCCGCTCGGCGGTGGCGAGGATGACGCTGGTCTTGCCAGC
>CAZMIS010000440.1:0-3639 GCA_964566325.1 uncultured Anaerolineales bacterium | reverse complement strand
CAGCGCGGAGGTCGCCGCGCAGGGGTTGGTCGAGCTGACCCGGTGGACCGCGGACGACATCCAGCCGCCGCTGTACTACTACCTGCTGGCGGGCTGGACGCGGGTCGCGGGACGCAGCGAGTGGGCGCTGCGCCTGCCGTCCGCCATCTTCGGCACGGCGACCGTGGCGTTGCTGTGGGCCCTGGCGCAGCGGCTGTTCGGTCGGAAGGATCCGGCGCACGTCGCCGCGATCGGCGTCGTACTGCTCGCCGCGGTGTCACCCCTGTACGTCTATTACGGCCAGGAAGCGCGGATGTACACGCAGCTGACGTTCTTCGGCGCGCTGGCAGGATACGCTCTGCTCCGTGCTGTGCCGGCATGGGGCTCAGCGGTCACGTGGTGGGCCACTTTTGTCCTGGCAGGGTTGGCCGCGCTCTATACGCACTACTTCGCCCTGTTCCTCCTCGTCACGTTCGGGGGGTGTGCGTTGGTGCTGTTCGTGACCGCCGCGCCGCGGCCCCGCCGGCTGGCCCGCCGGTGGCCCAAGCTCCGCGCCGGCGTCGCGGCCTTCGCGCTGATCGGTGTGGGCTACCTGCCCTGGCTGCCCGCGATGCTGGCGCGCTACCGGGTGGACGCATCGTATTGGCAGGGCCAGCTGAAGCTGAACGAGGCGTTACGACACGTCGCACTCAACCTGACCGCCGGTGCGCCGGAAACGATGCTGGAGGGAGATGCACTGCGGTGGCTGCCGTGGCTCGCAGCTGTTACGGTGCTCGCGCTGGTGGGGCTGGTGCGGCCTGGCCCGGCGGCGCCGCCACGCTGGCTGCTGCCTGCGGTCGTCGTCGCGCCGGTCGGCATGGTGCTCCTGCTGGCATCGCAGAACCCGAAATTCAACCCGCGATACCTGATGATGGTGTCGCCGGCCTACCTGCTGCTGCTCGGGGGCGGGCTTGCGGGCTGGCTCGCGGGGTGGCCTGCAGTGCGGCCGCGGCGCCTCCTGGCTGCCGTGGCCGGGGCCGCCATACTGCTGCCGTTTCTTGCCGTTTCGGTCCTGGGACTCATCAACTGGTATGGCGATCCTGCCTTCACCAAGGCACAGTGGCGCGAGCTCGCCGGCCACGTTCGCGCGCAGATTGAGCCCGATGAGCGGGTGCTGCTCGTTTCGGGTCATGCCGCGCCGGCCTGGGAATACTATGCGCCAGACATGGCCGCCGTGCGGCTGCCGGAGATCGACATCCTGGACGTGAACGCAGTGTTGGGCTTCGAGTCGGGCGCCAGGTTGGGCGCCGCCCTGGCGGGCAAGGACGGTGCGTGGCTCGTCGAGTGGCAGGAAGAGGTGGTGGATCCAGTCGGCTTCACCGCCTGGTTCCTGGATCGGGCCGGACAGGAGATCCCGGTGGACGCGCGCTTCTGGCAGGTGGGGTTGCGCCACTGGCGGCTGGATCCTTCGGCAGCGTTCCCGAGCGGCCCCCAGCCGGAGCATCCTGACGGCGCCAATTTCGATCATGCGATCGAGCTATTGGGCTGGGATGACCCTCATGATGGCTCCCTGACCGTCTACTGGCGCGCGCTGCGGCCACTGGCCGACGATTACCAGGTGTCGTTGATCGTGGAGGACGCCGGGGGTGCCGAGATCGGCCGCTGGGACGGCCGGCCCGCCGGCTACGACTTCCCGGCGACGCGATGGCGAACGGGCGACGCGGTGTTCGGCCGTTATCCGCTGCCCGCCCCGGGCCAGGGGAAGGACGAGCTCTATGTCACCCTCGCGCTGTACACGGCAGAGGCGCCCGACGGGCTGGACATCCGTGACGTGGCCGATAATCCGGCCGGCAAGCGGATTCGCCTGGGCCCGCTGCGGTTTTGACGCTCCTTCGGGCATCTGCTAGACTGAACATTCGATCATCAAGGGAGGTCCTCACATGCGGGTTTCCACCCGTCGTTGGTTGCCCCTGGTACTGCTCCTCGTTGCGGCGGCTGCCTTGTTAGGTGCGTGCGCATTGCAGCCACTGCTTTCGGGCGTGTCCGTCAAGCCGGAACGCATCTCGCCCAACGCAGACGGCCAGGATGACGTGACCCTCATCAATTACGAGATCGGCCGCACGGCCCTGGTCTCCATCTACTTCCTGGACAGCCAGGGCCAGCAATATGCTTTCCGCCAGGAGGAACGGCGCTCGCGCGGGGAGTACCAGGTGTATTGGAGCGGCGTCACGATCGATCCTGAACTGCGCGAGGTCGAGGGCGGTACAATGACGGTGCTCAGCCACGTCTTGCCCGACGGCGAGTACACCTGGGTGATCGAGGCAACCGATCTGTCCGGCCGGACAGATCGGAAGGAAGGCAAGATCACCCTGACAGATGGCGACACGACGCTGCCCGAGATCCGCAATTTCACCGTCGTTCCGCAGGAGTTCACGCCCAATCAGGACGGCATCCGAGACCGGGTCTCGGTCTCGTACTACCTGATGAAGGAGGCCGAGCGCCTGCAGGTGTATCTGAAGCCGGTGGAAGGAGAAGGCGGCCCGAGCCTGCTTCGCTATCCGATCGCAGAGGATCCCACCAAGTCGGTGTCGGAAACGGGCCAGCCCGGCTATCACGGCTACAACTACGATGGCGGGGTCGATCTCATGGCTGAGCCACCGCCGGACGGCGATTACGCCATCTACGCCGATGCCGAGGACAAAGTCGGCAATCACGTCGTCGTGTCGTCCACGCTCACGATCAGGGAGGGCGGCAAGCCCCGGGCCAACATCATCGGCGGTGAGATCGACTGGGCCAATGAGGTGGGCCGGGAGGTCAGCGTCCTGCTCGGCCGGACCCTATGCTTCACCGCCACGGTCGAGAACAACGGTCCGGTGCCCATCCGCACGTCGGGGCCGTGGTCGGGGCAGACCTACAAGTTCAGCGAGAACTACAACACCCTCGCGGTGCGCGAGAACCAGGAATCATGGCTCCAACAGGCGGGCGCGTGGCGCTTCGGGATCAACTTCGATGCGACGGGCGTGGACTTTCCGTTCCGCTGGGCCATCGGCCGCCCCGAGGACCTCGAAGAGCGGATCATCGACGGCACCCCGCAGTATTATCTGCTGCCCGGTCAGCGCGGCATGGTGACCGGATGCATCGAGATGGACGCGGTCCCGCCTGTCGGCACGCAGTTCTGGTGGGGTGGGCTGATCCACGAATTCGTCCAGGTGGCGAACGACGCGGTGGACCGCATCAGCGTGAACGTCGGGACGCCGTAATGGAGCGAACGTCGCTGGCGGTCGTCGTCGTCAGCTACCGGACGCCACAGTATCTGCGCCAGTGCCTCACGGCGACCTACGCGAGCCTCGCGCTCAGCCCGGAGCTGGCGGCTGCGGTCTGGGTCATCGACAACGCATCGGGCGACGGCAGCGCCGAGTTGGTGGCGGCGGAGTATCTGCAGGCGCATCTGCTGACGTCAGCGACCAACCTGGGATTCTCGGGCGGCAACAACGCGGTCCTGCGCACACTCGGGTTCGGAGGGGAGACC
This sequence comes from uncultured Anaerolineales bacterium, assembly GCA_964566325.1. Taxonomy (GTDB): domain Bacteria; phylum Chloroflexota; class Anaerolineae; order CG2-30-64-16; family CG2-30-64-16; genus JALOOB01. Next base: position 152 of record CAZMIS010000440.1, on the reverse strand, counting down.
GGTTCGCCGCCTGAGCTCGTCTTGCTCCTGAACTCGGATGCCGAGCCGCTCGGCGACGCGATCGGCCTGATGGCCGGGTTCCTGCGCGGGCATCCCCGGGCCGGCGCAGCCGGCGCCAGGCTGCAGTACGGCGACGGCGCATTCCAGCACGG
>CAZMIS010000439.1:0-3641 GCA_964566325.1 uncultured Anaerolineales bacterium | reverse complement strand
CACCGCTGGAGCGAGACCCCAAGGTTGGACCACCGGGTCGCCAAAATTGGTGTTGTCAGGATCGTGACATCCTCACGACTGGAGCTCACGGGCGATAGGCTCAGGTATGTAATCGATTGCCAAAGCTGCCGAAAGCACTGCATCCTCCCCAAAAGTCTGGGTCATCAAGTGGATCTGCAGTGAATCAAGAGTTTCTTCTGCGTGAAGAGGGACCGCGCTATGTCGCGACTCTTGCTCTACCTGAGCTTGTCGTCGAAGTCGTGACGGGATACGAGGCTGCAAGTGACCGATGGCCTGTACATGTCTACATCAACGGCACGCGTCTCCACGGACCAATCAATCGATTCCGAACCAAGGAAGAGGCGCTACTTTTTGGGCAGTCGCTTGCCCAAGACCACTTCGGCTTCTAGTCTTGTCCGGGTTGATTCAGCCTAGGAGTCTGGGCAGCAGACGGTTTGTAGCCAACTGAAGCAGCCAGCCGAAGCACCGAAGGCCGTCAGATGCGGGTAGGGGAGCTGCAAGTGGCTGCGTAATACGTCGTGGCCGTCGCGCAGCAACCGCCACGCAAAGGGCACTTAGCCTCTATTAGGGCCTACATCGCCGCCATTCTTCGTAAGTTCCACGCCAGCCACACGAGCTTCCGCTCCGCCTGGACATGATGCAGCCCGCTCAGCCTGACTGGCGGAATCCGAGCACGTTCTTGACCCAGCCGTTGGTTCGGCGATCCATTTGCGCCGCCGTTACGCAGCCTTGCCAGTGTAGGTCTGCAGCTTCGCGGCCATTGTTGCCGTGTACGGCGATCGCTGCGGATTGAAGTGCTGTTGTTGCTTGCCTTCGCGCCCCAGCGCTACCACCAGATCGCAGCCGCTGCCGGCCAGGGCCTCGAACACCGTCTCGGCCTTGTAGCCGGTATCGGTCGGCGCCTGCTCGGGCAGCGCACCTAAGTTGTCCTTCACGGCTTGCAGCATCGTGGGCAACTCGCCCGCGTCGCTGACGCTGTTGGTCAGCTCCGCTGCCACGATGATGTGCGCTGCATCATGCACCGCCGTCTGGGCGTTTTAGCCGGTGTCGAAGCCGCCGCCGGCGCGCTTCATGATGCTGCTGTCGGGATCAGAGAAGTTGTCTTGTGCCTTGTCCTCGGGCAAGGCGAACTCGCGCTTGTAGTGTCCGCCTCGCGGTGGTTCGTCAGGATCTCGGCCGCGCTCAAGGTCGGCATCGCGCTAGCGCTGCTCCAGGCGCTGACGCGCTGCGGTGATGGTTGCCAGCTGAGCATCGCGTCGCGCGATCTCTGCCGAGATGACCATTGCGGGTTCGTTCTTCTCAGCCTCGTCGGCCTGCTGTGCACGCTTGAATAGCGCATCAATCTGCGCCTCCAGCTAGGGAAGGTCTGCATAACTCCGTGCTGACCCGTCTTGTCTGAGGTCCGCAGAGAGGCGACGATGATGGCCATGAAGCAGCTTGGACTTGGCCTGAACCTGTCGACGAAGAAGACGCGCAAGCGCGAGTTCCTCGAAGAGATGGAGCACGTAGTGCCCTGGACGGTGCTCGTCCAGATCGTCGAGCCTTACTACCCCAAGTCCAAGACCGGCAGACCGCCGTTCGGCATCGAGACGATGCTGCGCATCCACTACCTTCAGCAGTGGTTCGGCCTGTCCGACCCCGCGATGGAAGAAGCGCTTCACGACGTGCCGCTGTACCGCGAGTTCGCCAAGCTGGAGGGAGTCACCTCCCGGCTGCCTGACGAGACGACGATCCTGCGCTTCCGCCACTTGCTGGAGAAGCACAACCTGGCCGTCGACATGCTGCGGGTAGTCAACGACCTGCTGCAGCACCGCGGGCTGATGCTGCGCAGCGGGACGGCGGTGGATGCCACGTTGATCGCCGCGCCGAGTTCGACGAAGAACGCCGACGGCGAGCGCGACCCGGAGATGAAGCAGGCGAAGAAGGGGAACAACTGGTACTTCGGCATGAAGGCCCACATCGGCGTGGACATCGCCTCGGGTCTGGTGCATACGGTGGCGACAACGCCGGCCAACGTCAACGATCTGAACATGGCCGGACAACTGCTTCACGGCGACGAAGAGGCAGCGTTCGGTGACGCTGGCTACCAAGGTGTACACAAGCGGCCAGAAGCCTCGGGGCCGACGTGGCACGTTGCGATGCGACCGGGCCTGCGACGCCAGCTCAACCCGTTCATCGAGCCGGACTTCGTAGCCGATCGCGTCGAGAAGATGAAGGCCAGTATCCGTGCGAAGGTCGAACATCCGTTCCGCGTGCTGAAGCGGCAGTTCGGGTTCACAAAGGTGCGCTACCGAGGTCTGGCCAAGAACACCGCGCAGGTCGTCACGCTGTTCGCGCTGAGCAACTTGTGGATGGCGCGACGTCAATTGATGAGGGCGCAGGGATGAGTGCGTCTGCATCGCGCGAAACGCGCCTGCCAAGCGGTGACTTCGAGCGTGAAACAGCCCGCATCGAGCATTGGGGCGGGTCGATGGGGAGTGTGAGCGCCGCATCGTCGTCGGCCTGCCTTAAATCCTGTCGCGCATCGAGTTATTCAGACCTTCCCTAGGCTTCGGCCCTAATCATGTAGCTGTAGCTCATGGCCTTGTGGCGGCTGGCGTTGGCCTTGAGCTTGGTGCTGTCCCCAGCGATAGTGCCCAGCTTGACCAGACCCATCTTGCCCGCCAGGCGTACAGCCTGCACGATCAGATCCGCCAACTCCGTCAGATGGAAGCCCGGAAGTCGTGGATCGTGAGGTTTGCCGGGAAGTTGCCTGCCGCCAGCACCCTGAAGGCCACGTCCTCGTGCAGCTTCCTGGCGATCTTGCGCGAGCTGAACACCCCCGTGGCGTAGCCGTAGTTCAGCACCCTGACCATCTTCTCCGGGTGGAACGAGTGGTTGCGCGGACTGTCCTTGTCGTAGCGAGCGTGGAACGTGCCCAGATCCAGCGTGACGCTGACGAAGTGCGTCAGTTGCCCCTCGGGTAGCCAATCCTAGATTACCTCGGGCAGAAGCAGCATCCGCCGCGGTTCGTAAGGGCGCTAGTTGTTGAGTTTCAACACGCTATTCCGGAACAGGCGGGAGGCTGGCGGGCGGTAGCCGAGTGCTGAGTGTGGCCGACGGGCGTTGTAGTACGCCAGGAAGGCAGGCAGCCAGGCGGTACGTTCAACGCTGTTGGCCCAGACTCGACCGTAGGCCCATTCGCACAGGCAGGTCTGGATGAAGCGCTCGGCCTTGCCGTTGGTCTGCAGGCAGTACGGCTTGGTGAACGAATGCTTGATCTCCAACGCCTGGCAGGTCTTGGCGAATAGCTGGGATCGGTACGCGCTGCCGTTGTCGGTGAACAGCCGCTTGATTGTCACGCCTAGCGGCGCGTAGCGTGCAACGCAGGCCTTGAGGAACTCCACGGCCGAGGCCTTGCGCTCGTCGGGGTGCATCTGCACAAAACCGGCGCGGGAGTGATCGTCGATGGCCACATGGGCGAACTCCCAGCCCGCGCCTTCGACGGAATCGCGCCGATCGCCCGTCACTCGGTGGCTGGGGCGCACGATGCGGCCGAGCTTCTTGGTGTCGATGTGCAGCAGTTCGCCGGGAGCTTCGCGCTCGTAGCGCAGCACCGGCTTGGCCGGCTCCAGCGCGCT
>CAZMIS010000438.1:0-3642 GCA_964566325.1 uncultured Anaerolineales bacterium | reverse complement strand
GGTATGTGCTCGCGCATGGGAACTGGGAAGCCGAACAGCCGCGTGTAGCCCTGCGCCAGTTCGCCGGCAGTGAAGGGATCGGCGGTGGAGGCGGTCATGGCGAGCGGAGCGAGTATGTGGGCCTGGATGTAGCCGGCATAGCTCTGGCCGCTGACGGTCTCGATGACGTACGCGAGCACGCTGTAGCCAGTGTTGAAGTACAGGTGTTTAGTCCCCAGCGGCGCGGTCAGACGTGCCTCCGCCAGCGAGCGCACGGCCTGCTCCGTGGTGGCGTCGTCAGGCAGCACCACGCCGTAGCCCGCGTCGGACAGGCCGCTGGTGTGGTGCAAGAGGTGGTTGAGGGTGATGCGCGCTGAGGCGGTCTCGTCGGCGACGCGGAACCAGGGAATGTAGGTCCGAACGGGCGCATTCAGGTCGAGCTTGCCCGCCTCGGCCAGCTGGGCGATCGCCAGCGCGGTGAACGACTTACTCTGCGAGCCGATCAGCATGGGCGTCTGCGCGGTCATCGGCCGGCCCGCACCGGCGGAGCCGTACCCCTTCAGATAGGTGATCTCCTCGCCCTCGACCACGGCCAGCGCGACGCCGGGCAGGCCGTGCTTGAACATCTGGGCCGTGATGGCGGCATCCAGCGCCGCTGTATCCACGCCACTGGTGGCGGGTGCGGCGACGCCTTCCGGCGAGGCAAGCAGCGCGGCAACAACGAGCAAGGCTGGCAACAGTGAAGCTTTCAAGGCGCGCCTCCGGGTGAACTCGGTCTTATATACGCAGCGCAGAGTGTCCCGGTTGCGAAAGACATCGCTCCTGCGACGGGGCGGGCGCGAGCCCGCGCGGTGAGCGCGCCGAACCGGGCGTGACCGTAGCGGATGGGGCCACCATCGGCGCCAGTGCGCACCGGGCGCGATGCAGGCGGCTCTTCACGGCACTCACCGTCGATCCTGTGGCCTCTGCGATCTCCGCGTAGGAGAGATCGCACCAGTAGCGCATGATCACCGCGCTGCGATCCTTCGGCGGCAACGACGCCAGCAGCGCCTGGATTTCATCCTCCCGCTCGTGGCGGATGCTCGTCTCCTCCGGCGTGGGCGCAGGGCTGCGCCAGGCCGCCGAATCCAGGGCGGGCTCGTCGTCGAGCGAGAGCCAGATCAGGCGCCGGCGGCGCAGACGGTCGATGCAGTAGTGGTTGGCGATGGAGTAGAGCCACGCCTTGAAGGGCCGCGCGGGATCGTAGCTGTCCAGCCGCGTGTATGCGCGCAGGAAAGCCTCCTGGGCGGCCTCCTCGGCATCGTGGGGATTGCCCAGCATCCGGTAACACAGGCTGTAGAGCGAGGTCTGGTAGGTCTCGACCAGGTGGCAGAAGGCACGGCGGTCGCCGGCGCGGGCAAGCTCGATCGTGTCCGTCTCGGCATCATGAGAAGTCTCAGGCAGCATCGTGATGATTCCTTTCTCGCAACAGGCGCGGGGGGAAGGGCTTGTCGGACTCATGCTGGAATCAGCTGCCTCACCACAGCAAGTACTTCTTCGGGCGGCGCACCCTTGTAGATGAACGCCGCGTGGAGGTCCAGAGCCGTCGTGAGATCATCGTGGTCCACGCTCATCAGGGCCAGGCGGGGACAGGCCGGCCGCCTCGTCAAGGCCGCGATGTCGGCGGTGGTCAGGCCAGGCAGATGACGGTCCAGCAGCAGTGCATCGGGCCGGAGCGTCGCCAGCTGGTTTTCGAGTGAGGCGCGATCCCACGCTTCGCCGGCCCGGATCGCGTCCAGCCTGCGTTCGAGCAGCAGGACGAGCGCCTGGCGAATGTTGGGATCTGGATCAGCAATCAGGATGCGTGTCATTTCTCAGCCTCGTGCCCAGTCTAGGGCAGTTCGGGGCTGTACGCATCGGCCGCAGGGGTAGTCCTGTCCTGGTCAACCGGACAGTGTGGTCGGGTTCCGTTCGTTTCGGGCGCGGTACGAGGCGTTCACCCCCGCCTCGCGGGCACGGGTGAACGCCTCGTGGTCACGGACCATGTCGATTGAGCTACCTGAACAGCCTCATGAAATCATAGAAGCTTTCCGCTGCTCCTCCCGAGATGACCACCTTCCCGTTTGCGACGGCGGTCTCCGGGTCGACCTGGTACAGGACCAGTCGCTTCCACGTCAGGGTGTCGGTGTTGATCACGAGTTGTTCCTTGCCCGCGCCCGGAGGATTCACCTCCAGGATGCCCTTCCGGACGTTCAGGGTATAGTGGGCGGGCCGCGTGCGGTCGTTCTTCTTGACGTCGGTCAGTTGCAGCCCAACAAGCACGTCCGTTTCCGCTGACTTGGCGGCGTTCAGATTGACGGCCATGATCCGATGCAGGGACTCGATCGGCATCAACTGGACGGCGTTATCGCCCATCCTGACGAAGATCTCCTGGGGGTTCTCGAAGGGGAACAACTCCTCCGGAATCTGTCCCGTCAACAAGAGGTAGTCCGACAGAAGCATGTTGCGTGCCTGGGAGTTCATGGTGTTCTCTGCCAGGGCGAGCATGGCCGCCTTCTTGGTCTCGAACGCGGCATCATGATTCGGGTCCAGCAGGAGCACATCGTCGGCGAGTCTCAGTGCCCACTCCAGCTTGCCGGCCACCCGGGCGCTCTCGGCCTTGCTGGCCAGGGCATCGACTCCGCCGGCCAGTTCCGCGGACATCTGTGCCTCACTCAGGGGAGACTGCGGGAACAGGTCCCTGACCTCGCCGCTGTAGTAGCCCCGGTAGTACCGGAAGATGTGGTAGATGTCCCATTCCTTGCTGCCATACGTCTCCTGCAGGTAGGGGCTGCTGGCGAGATGGGGCGGCAACACGAGCTCGTCCATGATCTCTCCGGGCGTGAGGCCCTGGTTCAGGTAGTGCACCGTCTGGTCATGCAGGAACTGGATGGCATCACTGAAGTTGGTGAGGTATTGGCGGACGTTGCCGGCTCCGGACGTGACGGGATTGGGGCCGTGGAGCGCCACCAGGTGCTCGGGGTTGAGGCTTCGGCAAACCTTCAGGGTGTTCACGTAATCCAGCGGATTTCTCTGGCCGCTGCCTCTCATGGTCGTCAGGGCCGGGAAGGCCTCGTAGAGGACGCCGATCTCGATCAGGACGCGCTTCTGCGGCAGCCAGACGAGGAGGATGTCCTTCGTCTCACCGGCGACGGGGATGAGGTGCAGTTGGACGCCGGCGATCGTTGTCTTCAGCTCGTCCTTGACGGTCCTGGTAGGGGGCAGAAAGCCCGATGGCCCGAGGATGTTCTTCCCCGTGAGGACGTAGCCCGCGTACCAGCCGGGATCGTTCTGGAAAATGACGCCGGCCATCTTGAGGCCGCCCTCCACCCGCGATGGATAGATCTGGCCGTACCACTCGTCGAAGAGGGAACTCATCAGGTCTTCGTGCGCGATGATCTCCGTGCGCTCGCCGGCAAAAACGGAGGCGCCATGAATGTGGCAGTCATGTTCGTGGGTGTAGATGATCGCCTTGACGGGCTTCCGGTCGAAGATGTTGTCGAGGTGGGCATTGAAGGCGGCCTTGACGGCCTGTGCCGCGGGAATGCTCTCCCCCGGGTCGACGACGATCAGGCCGTTGACGCCCTTGATGAGGGTCGGGTTGTCCCGATTGTACCCGCGCGCCACGTAGACACCCTCGGTTAC
>CAZMIS010000437.1:0-3642 GCA_964566325.1 uncultured Anaerolineales bacterium | reverse complement strand
CCGGGTAGATGGTCTTGTCCGGGTACGTCATCGCGTTGATGAAGGTGGCCAGCGAGCTCTTGAGCAACTGGACGAATGGCTCCTTGACCGGGTACTTGCGGGAACCGCCCAGCACCGCGTGCTCCAGGATGTGTGGGACGCCGGTGTCGTCGGGCGGCAGCGTTCGGAACGCGACGCCGAACGCCTTGTTCTCGTCGTCGTTGGTGACGGCCAGCAGTTCCGCGCCCGTCCGGGCGTGGCGGTACAGGGTGGCGTGGCAGTTGAGCTCTGGGATCGCCTGCCCGCGTACGATTTCAAACCCGCAAGGTGTGGTCATGGCAGCCTCCTGGATTGGTGCCTGCCATCATACGGCAACACCGGTCCCAGTACAGAATGGCAGCTTCCCCTTCCCAGTCGATTGGCTATGAAGACCTCGCATTTGATGTGTTGCGCGACCTTGAGTATGGTACAATGTTTAGATTATAGGAACGTCTGCCAGGTGTCAGAAGGAGAAAGAGACTAATGAAGATCGTGACGGATTGCGCGGCCGATATGCCGAGTGCGGAGCTCGAGCGCCTGGGCATCACCCAGGCCCCGTTGTTCATCCAGTTCCCCGAGGGAGAGGCCAACTCGATCGACCTCACCCCCGACGAGTTTTACGATCGGCTGAGGTCGATGTATCCCGCAATCCCCACGACCGCGCAGCCTTCCCCCGGCATCTTTGCCGAGATCTACAAGAAGCTCGCCGCAGAAGACGACGAAATCTTCTCCGTGCACATCTCATCCGGCTTGAGCGGCACGCTCGAGGCCGCGCGCGCCGGCAGCGAGCACGTCGAAGACCGGGCCAAAGTGAGCCTCTGGGACACGCTGACCCTCTCCGGCGGCGAGCGGTACCAGGTGTTGGCCGCTGCGATGGGTCACCGGTCAGGCTGGACCATGGACGCGATCCAGGAACGGCTGAAGGAAATCCGCGCCCACACCGAGGTCATCTTCACCCTCGAAACGCTGAAGTACCTGGCCAAGGGCGGCCGTATCGGCCGCGTGCAGGCCCTGGCGGGCACGCTGCTCCACCTGAAGCCCGTCATCAGCGTGGACCACCAGGACGGCAAGTACAACAACACGGGCCGCAGCCGCTCCCTGCCCCGTGCGCTGCAGAACATCGCGGGCCACCTGCACCAGATCTACGCGGACACGCCCCTGTGGGTCACGATCATGCACGGCCAGATCGCGGATCAGGCCGAGGCGCTGGCGCGGGAGATCGGCCAGCGGCTGCGCGTCGAGCGTCTGGAGACGCTGCGGGTATCGCCCGTGTTAGGCGTCCACACCGGGCCGGCCGTCGTCGGCGCGGCGGTCGTGCCCATGAGGCTGATGGCTGATCTCCTGTAAGGTATTGCCGCCAACAGCCACGGCCATGCCGCGCGCATAGACTGATGGATCGAAATGTTCGAAAGACCTCCGAGGTCGTGCCAACCAAAGGCTGGCGTGCCAACCGAAGGTTGGACGACCTCGGAGGTTTTACGCCGCGATAAGACCTCTGAGATTTCCAGGTACGAGGTCTCAATTCGCTGAAGTCACCCGTACACATCCGACAGGTATCATCTCACGAAGGAGGGTCATCGGTGGTTAAAGCGTTATCACGCGAAGAGCTACTCGAGCTCTACCGCCAGATGGTGTTGATCAGGCGGTTTGAAGAGAAATCGGCCGAGCTCTATGCTGAGGGCAAGATCGGCGGCTTCCTGCATCTCTACATCGGCGAAGAGGCGATCGCCGTGGGCGGATGCCAGGCGTTGCGCGCGACGGATCACATGTTCACGGCCTATCGCGATCACGGCTGGGCCATCGCGCGGGGACTCGATCCCAAGGCGGTCATGGCGGAGCTGCTGGGCAAGGCCACCGGCGTGAGCGGCGGCAAGGGCGGCTCGATGCACCTGGCCAGCGCGGAGCATCGCTATTGGGGCGGCCACGCCATCATTGGCGGCCACCTGCCCCTGGCGACCGGCGTGGGGATCGAGATCCGCTACAACGAGAAGCCGGACGCCGTGCTGTGCGTGCTGGGCGAAGGCACGACCAATATCGGTTACTTCCACGAGTCGGTCAACCTGGCCGCGGTGTGGAAGCTGCCTGTCGTCTTCCTGGTGGAGAACAACCAGTATGGCATGGGCACAGAGGTCGGCAAGGCGTCTGCGGTGTCTGAGATCTACACCAAGGGCTGCGCCTACGATATCGCCCACCGCCAACTGAACGGCCAGGACATCTTCGAGACCTACCAGGTGATCGGCGAGGCGCTTGACCTGGCGCGCGAGGAAGGTCCCGTCCTCCTCGAAGCACTGACCTACCGCTACGTCGGCCACTCGATGGGCGACCCGGAGCGCTACCGCAGCAAGGACGAGATCGAGGAGTGGCGCGCGCGCGATCCCATCCTGCGCCTGGCCCATAAGATGACCGAGCAGGGCATGTTCACGGAGGCGGATGCGAAAGCGATTGCCGAATCCGTGGAAGCAGAGCTCGTCGAGATCGTGCAGTTCGCCGAGGAGAGCCCGGAACCGGATGATGCGGCCCTGTGCGAATACGTCTTCGTCAACCCGATGGGTCATCAATAAGGAGGGGATGCAAACATGGCACGCATGACAGTTCGTGAGGCCATCAGCCAGGCCCTCCGCGAGGAAATGTACCGCGATGAGCGGGTGTTCATCATGGGCGAGGAGATCGGCAAGTGGGGCGGCACGTACGCGGTCACCCGCGGCTTCCTCGATGAGTTCGGCGAGAAGCGCATCAAAGACACCCCGATCGCCGAAGGCGTCATCGTCGGTGCAGCAGCCGGCGCGGCACTGGCCGGGCTGCGGCCGGTGGCAGAAATCATGACGATCAACTTCCTCTTCCTGGCCATGGACGCGCTCGTCAACCACGTGGCGAAGCTCCACTACATGTTCAACGGCCAGATCACCGTCCCGATGGTCATCCGCACGGTGGGCGGCGGCGGCAGGCAGCTCGGCGCGACCCACTCGCAGACGCCCGACGTCATCTTCGCGCACTTCCCCGGCCTCAAGGTCGTGGCGCCGTGCACCGCGGCCGATGCCAAGGGCCTGCTCAAGGCCGCCATCCGGGACGACGATCCGGTGCTCTTCATCGAGCACTCCACCCTGTACCAGACCAAGGGCGAGGTGCCGGATGATGAGGACTTCATCGTCCCCATCGGCGTGTCCGACGTGAAGCGCGAGGGCGACGATGTCACCATCGTCTCCTACTCCAAGGGGCTGCAGATCTCCCTGGAGGCTGCGGACAAGCTTGCCAAAGATGGCATCAACGCCGAAGTCATCGACCTCCGGACGTTGCGCCCGCTCGATACCCGCCCCATCGTCGAGTCGGTCAAGAAGACCAACCGCATGGTCGTCGTGGAAGAGGGCTGGCGTGCATACGGCATCGGCGCGGAGATCTCCAGCCGGGTCACGGAGCTGGCGTTCGACTACCTGGATGCACCCGTGCGGCGGGTTGCCCAGGCCGAGGTCCCGCTGCCCTACAATCGCCGCCTGGAGCAGATGGCCCTGCCTCAGACGCAGGACGTCATCAACGCCGTCAAAGACGTGATGTACCTGAAGTAGGGGAGAGGGAGTCATGGCTGAACTGATTACCATGCCCAAGCTGGGCTTCGATATGGCTGAGGGC
>CAZMIS010000436.1:0-3643 GCA_964566325.1 uncultured Anaerolineales bacterium | reverse complement strand
GGCCGAGATGGCGGAGAAGCTGGAAGAGCTGAAGCAAAGCCTCCTCGAGGTCGACGTCGAGCTGGACGTCAAGCTCAACCCGAACATCCATGACCGCGAAATTCGGATCGACAACGGCTGGATCGTCAAGATTGGCCGCGGCCTGGACTTCTACCAGAAGCCCAACGGCTGGTTCGAGATCGGCGCCAACGATATGTCGTTGCGGAAGTGCCTGGAGACCAAGGTTGACATCTATCGAGGTGCGGCCGGCTGAACGAGCCCGCTATTGCCGGTGGGCTTCCATCAACCTCAAGTTCAGCCAGATCAACATGCCCATTCTTCTACGCGATCTGATCGCGGCCATTGATCCCAGCGTTGAGCAGCGAGTCCGAAGAACCCGCGATCGAACCCGCGCGTCGATTCAGGAGGCGCTGAGATCAGAGTGCCGCTTGTCCATGCGCAGCGCCGACGAGATCGAGGAGCCTGGTAGCACTGCGTCTGTACGCGTCGAGATCGAACCTGGCTATCCCGAAGTCCTTGAGCGCGTCGCGTTTCCTGACGACCTCGAACATGTGCTGTTGCTCAACGGCTATAGAACTCAGATTGAACAGGCAGTAAGTGGACTGCAGGGGCTTGAGGAACTCCGAGAGCAGCTATTGCGAATGTCGCGCCCAGATCAATGGATCTCGGTATCAGGCGGCGAGTTGGCAAATGCTAGATCCTGGGCCGAGGAACTGCTGAAACTTCGGCAGGTCAAGGACCCACTGAGCGAGGTGCTGGCAGTCAAACAGGACATCTTGGGCGTGTACGTTTACGACGCTGCCTGCACGGACGAATACGAGGTAAACCGAGCGGTGATCCGCCTGTATTGGGGTGTCATTGGTCTGGTGTCGAAGTGGCTGGCCTGTAGCGTTGAGGATCTGACGATCGTTGTGCTGGCACATGAACTTGCGCATGCGTACACGCAGCTTGGCGCAGACATTGAAGGACGGCGGTGGCCATCACGTGAGTTTGATCGTGCTGAAGTCGATCTTGTCGAAGGGCTGGCCCAATACTACGCATGGCAGACGCTCAATCGACTGTCGCGCAAGTTTCCGGGCGCGCTGAAGACCTTTGATTCGTTACTGGCAAAGCAATCGTCACCGTACCACGCGCATGTGCCATGGCTTGAGCATTTCACTGCCGAAGCGGTGCGTCGCGCCATGATCGAAGCTCGGAGGTGGCGCGAGGGATCTCTCGAGCACTACGAGCGAAGACTGGTGCAAGCGGCCGAGCAGCTTCGACCTGGTCGTCATGATGACTATCGGTAGGGCATCGACATCTCATGAGCCCCGCTTCTATCGGTTGTCGCGGCACCGCAGCCGCGGAGATCGCTTCGCTACTCGCGCCCGCGCGGCCATTGCTCCGGTTGCCAGGCATGAAGGGGTCAAGAAGTGAGATCGAACGTCACCATGGCATGCGGTCACTCGCCGGCCCCGGGCTTGGATTGGAGCGTCGCCGTCTCTTTCGTAGGCAACGCGAAGATGTACCGAGTTTGGAGTCAGTCAGATGAAGATCGCAGCAGAGTCCTGCTGAAGCAAGCCGCTGGGCCGCTGACTTGGCGCCGCATGGTTGCCGACATCAAGGAACTCAATGAAATTGGACTTGGCGGCGACCTGCTTAGCGACATCCAGGTCAGCGGCCTGACGGATTGGCAGGCGTCACTGCTGAAGTTGGCATGGTGCAAGTTTGAGGGACCGGCAGAGCGTCAGCTGGAATTCTTGCTCGACCTCACAGACGAAACCATCGCCCTTCTCGAGAAGAAACTCGGAGATCTCACCGATCCTGATGTACTCGCAGCGCTCGACAAAGTGATTGAAGCCAAGGAAGAACTGCAGATGTCAATGGCGCAAGTCGATCAAGCGATCAATGAAACCGCCACGACAAGGCGCAAGGGGCTAGACCCGTGGGTGCAATCGATGTCCGAATGGTTTCGGGCGCACGAGGTGATCGACTCGGAACCGGGGGTGTCGATGGAGGTGGCTCGACATAGCACCACCGCCGAAGCCCTTGCGAGCGTAACGACCTTGCAAAGTCCGCTCGCTGTCGAGGTTGCACGAGTGCTGCTGATCAATTGGTCGAAGGCAGAGCCGAAGCCAGTTCAAGAAGGCCAAGTCGGAGGCATTCGATTCCGGTCGACGATTCTCTTCCTACAGTGGCTGGTGCAGCGGCTGGAGCCCGGGGCGTTGGCGGCAGTCGAGGCTCATGAGGGCGCTGTCGTCCGTAACGCACTACAAGCGCTGGACGGCCACATCGCAGCCGAGACTAAAAGCATAAGGACATCAAGCGGTGGTGGAGCTTTCGGCCATGGTGTGCGCGGAGGAATCGTGGCCAGCTGGGACCTACTTCGGCGACGAGTCTTCGGGAACTCCTCGCTCCCGATGTAACGGACGATCGCCCGAACACTGCAAACACACTGTCGATCCAAATGTGCGCCATGTCCACGATGAAGCCCTCAAGAGCCGGTCCGGAAGATGACCAAGCTGCCTGGCCCGCAGGATCCTGCTGGCTCTCCCATTGAACGAGAGACGCGAAGCCGTCGCAAAGGACGTCCTACAACGTTCACCGCAGTTCAGTAGCATCGCCGCCCATGACTTGGCGGATGCGTTGAACGTGCCGACGCACTGGCGGCCAGGGAACGAATGGTCGTTCATCCGCTACGCGCTCATCGTTAGCGTCGAGGAACATGCAAGGTGCAACTCCCCGGCATCTGAACTCGTCCACTTGATCGAGGACGCCGTATCGGCTGAGCGGTTCGAGGAACTTCTGAAGCAGTCCGAACAGCTCGACGATGTCGACGACCCACGCTTTGCGTTCCTGAGCAATGGCGAACGCAAACGTCTGGAAGAGATCATCGCCAAGAGGCGGCTGGAAGCCAACGAGTCGAATGGCATGAACTGCATCGCAAGATGCTCGGTCGAGAGCGAGTCTGGAGCAGTTTTGGATTTCGAGGGAGACATCGAGGACGACGGTGCATGCATCAATCTGCGCACGCCTTATGACAAGCGGGCCAAGCGCTTCACCGATGTCTCTCGTTGCCTGACGTCGGACTGGTAGTCGCCGACCACTCAAGATTCTCAGATCAAACCGAATGCGCAGCCATGTCTGCAGAAATTCTGAGGTCGCGAGCCAAGAGGAGGCGCCCGAGCGACATCTTCAACGGTGCTGTCGTCAAGAGGAAGTTCGTGAAAGATCTTCTCGACTGCATTCGCAGGACCGCCATCTCCCAACAGACCTTCATCGAGGGAACGACAGTTTCGTCGTCCGAGCGAAGGGAGTGGATGCTGCCCACAGGGAAGGCAGTGAAGACTGCGCCCTTCTGGGGGCACGCTAGCTCCTTGTACGTCGACGGCGAGGAGGCGCGGGCGCGGCTCATGCGGGCGATGCGCATCAACCTGAGCAACAGCCATACCTACCGGAAGTACCTTTGACCGGCGTGCCAGCAGATCACGGATGTGCAGTAAAATCTGCGCACATTTGGAATTGGGTCGACGCCCATGCCAACCTGCCTACCCGGGCAAGGTGGAAACGCGAAAGCGGATGTGGCTCCTACTGGAGCAACGCAGCGGGTGCTGCGTCGGCCCTCCCACAACGGAGGGCTTTTTTGTTGTTCGAATCAATCTTC
>CAZMIS010000435.1:0-3644 GCA_964566325.1 uncultured Anaerolineales bacterium | reverse complement strand
CCGACACCGGGGGCCGTTCCACCGACGGTTCGGCCGCCGGTCGTCACCGCGATTCCGCCCACCGCGGGACCGGGCGCCAGCCCCACTGCACCCATCATCGTGCCGCCCGGCGGCACGCCCGGCCCGCTCGCGTCGGCCACCCCGGCGACCGCGGGCCCGCTCGTGCTGACGAAGAGCGCGGATCGCCGCGCGGCGTGGCCCGGCGCGATCGTCACCTACACGTTGGTTGTGCGCAACAGCGGCGCCGTCGCGCTGCGCCAGGTCACCGTGGAGGACGTGCTGCCCGGGGGATTGGCGCCCGTGGCCGTCCTGAGCGGCGGCGCGACGTGGTCCGGTTCCACGCTGCGGTTGACCTCCGCGACGCTGGCGCCCGGTGCGCGGCTGGAGGTGGTCTACACCGCGCGGGTCACCGCGACGGAGGCCGGCACGACCCTCGTGAACCGCGCCCGCGCCACGGCGGCGGGCGTGGCGGGTGCAACGGCCGCGTGGCTGCTGGCGCTGCCCCCCGCGGAGCTGCCGGCGACGGGGGATGGCGCGGGACGTTGAGCTGTGCGCTCTCGGCCCGGCGCTGCGCATGGTGCGCGATGAGCATTCACAAGATGACCGTGCCATCCGGCGGCATCGGTCGCCACGACGCCTGCGGTTGAAACCCGCAGGCTGCTGCACGGCAAACCTGCCGAGGCAGGTTCACAGCGGCCTTGCCGTCGTCCGTTCAGTGTGCCTCGGCGCACTTACGCCTATCAGCCACTGGTTTCCAACCAGTGGCGGCGCAGACGGGGCAGCGCCGCATTCACGCCATCAGACAGCCCGGTTCGCCGGGCGTCGCCTGGTAGCCCGCCCATGACTCCTCAACGCACCGCACCGATCGCCTCGGGGCAGGGGCCCCTCGCACCCGCGTTGGTCCCGTTGCTGGCCGGCCTGCTGGCGCTCCTCCTCTACGGATGGACGCTGGCGCCCGGGCTGACGTGGGCGCACAGCAGCGCGGACGGCGGCGACCTGCTGGCCGCGGCGCTGGTGCGGGGCGTGCCCCACCCGACCGGCTACCCCACCTACCAGATCCTGCTGCGGGCCGCGATCGCGCTCTTTCCCGGCGAGCCGGCCAGCGCGGGCAATTGGCTGTCCGCGCTGGCGGCCGCGCTCGCAACCGCGCTGCTGGCCGACCTGGGGCAGCGGGTCCTGGCGGGGCAGGGCCGCCGGCCCACGGGAAGGCAGGCCGCGGCCGCCGGCCTGGGGGCGCTGGCGTGGGCCGCGTCGCCCGCGACCTGGGGCCAGGCCACGGTGACCGAGGTGTACGCGCTGAACGTGCTGTTCGCCGCCCTGCTCCTCTGGCTCGCGTGGCGCTGGGCCGGTGCGCGCGCAGCGGAGGGCGGCACGGGCCGCCGGTGGCTCGCCGCGGGGGGCCTTGCGCTCGGCCTCGGCCTGGGCAACCACGTCTCGCTGCTGCTCCTCCTGCCCGCCCTCGCCGCCTGGTGGTGGAGCGCGCGCGTGTTTCGTGCGAAGAGGACAGGCATGGGGCATGCCGGCATGGGGGGAGCCGGCATCCTGAGCGGAGGCCGCCGCTGGCGGCGGCCGCAGTCGAAGGACGCCGCCGATCAGCCCGCCCCTTCGACTGCGCTCCCTGCGGTCGCTCCGCTCAGGGTGCTCCGCCCTCGCTCCCTGTTTGCAGCGCGCCTCACCGAAGGGATGTTATTCGCGGCTGCGTTCCTCCTCGGCCTGGGCGTGTACGCGTACCTGCCCCTGGCCGCGGCGGGCCGGCCGCCGGTCAACTGGGGCGACCCCATCACCCCCGGCCGGCTCTGGTCCGTCGCCACGGGGCGCCTGTACGCCGGCCTCCTCTTCGGCCTACCCCTGGCCGAGCTGCCCGCACGTCTCCTCGGCTGGGCATCCGAGGCGGCGCGCCAGTTCGGCGGGCCGTGGGGCTTCCTCCTCGCGCTCTTAGGACTGTGGCGGCTGGACCTGCGACGGCACGCGTGGTGGCGCGCGACGATGCTCGCGGCCCTGGCTTACACGTTTGTGGGAATCGGCTATAATACGACCGATTCGTACGTCTACCTGCTGCCAGCCTGGGCCGCACTGGCGCCAGCCCTGGCCGCGGGCATCGAATGGATGTTGGACAAGGCGGCGGCCGCCGGCGGCGGGCGCAGCGGCGTGCGCGGCGGCGGCCGCGGCCTGACTGTCATCGCCGTGGCCCTGCTCGCGCTGCTGCTGGTGGGCGCATCGCTGGCGGCCAACTGGCGCACGCACGATCTGCGCCGCGATGCGGCCGCGCGCGACTGGGTGGCCGCCGCACTGGACGAGGCCGCCCCCGGCGCGGTGATCGTGTCCGCGGGAGACCGCACCACGTTCGCCCTGTGGTACGCAGTGTACGGCCTGGGCCGGCGCCCCGACGTCGCGCTGCTGAACGCGAACCTGTTCGGGTTCGACTGGTACCGCGCCACGCTGCGGGAGACGCATGCGGACGTCTTCGCGGACCTGCCGGAGCCGCCGCCCACGCTGGAGGCGCTGTTGCCCGCGTTGGCCGCGCAACGCCCGCTCTACCGTGCGGACGAGGTGGCACTCGACCTGCCGGGGCTGCGCGAGGCGCCCGGCGACGTGCTGGTGCGGTATAGTGAGGCGCCGTGAGTGATCGGAGATGCCGGGATGCAGGCATCCGGGATGCAGGCATCCGGGATGCAGGCATCCTGAGCGTAAGGCCAACCGAAGGTTGGCACACCGAAGAGAGCGCAGTCGAAGGATGCTCGGTCCCGACCACATGGGGAACCGCTGGTGAATGATCGTGAAGCCATGAGTGATCGCATGCAGGACGAAGCACCCGTCGCCCCCACCCCGCGGTGGCTGATCATCGCGTTCGCCGTCGCGCTGGTCGCGCTGCTCGGCTGGCTGGGCTGGCGCGCGGGCCGCGCGGCGCTCTACGGCCGCGCGGCGCTGGCCGACCTGGACCGGCTGCAGGCCGCGCTCGACGATCCGTCGCTCGACGCGCTGGGCCGCGTGGGAAGCGACCTGGCCAGCCTCGAGACGCACCTGGTCGAGGCCCGCGCGGCGGCCGGCCCCTTCCTGCGCCTCGCACCGCACCTGGGCTGGACCCCCCGCTTCGGCCCCGACCTGGTGGCCGCGCCGCAGCTGGTCGACATGGCCGTGGAGCTCTCGGCCGCGGGGCGGATCGCGCTGGAGGTGCTTGCACCGATCGCGAACGAGGTGGGCGGCGGCGGTGGGCTCGAGGCGCTGCCCGCGGCCGTGGCCGCGCTCGAGGCGGCCGCGCCCCAGCTCGCGGAGGCCCGCACACACATCGCGGCCGCGGTCGACCTGCGCGCCACGCTCCCGCCCCCGGCCGAGCCGCGGCTGGTGGCCCAGCTCGACCGGCTCGACCCCTTGCTGCCCCTCGCGCAGGACGGCCTGGAACTGGTGCAGCTGGCGCCCGCGCTGTTGGGCAGCGACGGTCCGGCCACCTACCTCCTCCTGGCGCAGAACAACCACGAGCTGCGCGCGACCGGCGGCTTCATCAGCGGCGCGGGCCACGTCACGGTGGATCACGGCCGCATCGTCGAGCTGGCCCTCGCGGACAGCTACGCGGTCGACAACTTCGAGCAGCCCCATCCCGCGCCGCCCGCGCCGCTCACGAAGTACATGGCCGCGGAGCTGTGGCT
>CAZMIS010000434.1:0-3646 GCA_964566325.1 uncultured Anaerolineales bacterium | reverse complement strand
CGTCGGTGGCCATCCACTCGAGCAGACTGGCGATCGCCGGTCCCTTGCCCGCGTCCATGGCCTTCTGGGAAACAGCGTAGATGCGCGCGTCCTTGACCTCGACGCCATTCGCGCTCTTGCCCTCGGGTCCCTTGGGCGGAGGCAACACTTCCCACAGCGCGTCGGGGAAGTTCTTATCGAAGTCGGAGTAGTTCGACTTCGTGGACAGCGCCGCGAAGTTTTCGTGCATCATGCCGCACTTGCCCTGCTTCCAGCGGGCGCGGTACTCGTCCTTCTTGAGGGTGGGCCAGTCGGGGTCGATGACCTTGGCGTCCACCAGTTTCTTGATGTACTCGACGGCCTTCATGTAGTTCGGATCGCGCACGTTCAGGCCGAACGAGGCGGCATCGGACACGTTCCACGTGCCGGCCGCGCCGTAGGCGCCGAAGATCCAGTCGAAGCGGGTGCCGAACCCGGCCCGCAACAGCCCGGAGCCCTCGATGTAGGCGCAGAATCCATAGGTGTCGGCGTTGCCGTTGCCGTCCGGATCTTGCTCGGTGAACGCCTTGGCCACCTCGAGGAACTCATCAAGGGTGGTGGGCGCCTGCAGGCCAAGCTTGTCCAGCCAGTCGCGGCGGACGACGAGCCCATCGATGTGGGGCAGCGTGCCGGGATCCGGCAGGCCATAGAGCTTGCCGTCCCACGTCGCCAGGAGATTGCGCTCCGGATCGCCGTAATGATCCTTGGTGCGCACCGGCATCATCGGCAGCAGGCTGTCCACCGGCGCGATGAGGCCCTGCTGGACCAGCTTATATAGGACTTCGCGGCCGACCATAAACAGGTCGGGCAGATTGTTGGCTGCGCCGGCTGCGTTGATCTTGGTGTTCTGGTCGCCCGCGGCGGAGGGCAGCAGCACGACCTTCCAGTTGATGTTCAGCTTGTCTTTTACGATCTTGTAGGCCACCCAATCATCGGGCGGTGCGCTGGACTCGCTGACAGAGGCGCCCACCCAGTGCTCGATGTCGATCGGCTTCGCCACCGTAGGTGGCACTTCCGTAGGCGGCACGGCGGTGGGTGCAGGTGCAGCAGTCGGTTGGGCGGCCGGGGCCGCGGGTTGTGGCGCGGCAGTGGGCGCGGCCGGTTGCGGCGCCGCAGTGGGCGCGGCCGGTTGGGCGCACGCGCTCAGGACCGTGACGATCAGCAGGATCGCCAGCACGAGCCGTGCAGTGCGAGGTGAGCGTTTCATCGTCTTCCTCCTGAATGAGAATGATGTGTGATACCGGTTGATCGCAGGCGATCCTTCGGATCGCCCTCACTCCTTGACCCCGCCGACCAACGTGCCTTTCGTGAAGTGGCGCTGGACCGTCGGGTACAACAAGAGCATCGGCAGCATGGTCAGAAAGACGCCGGCAGACTTGAGCGACTCGATCGAGGCTGCACTGAACGCGTCGTATTCCACAAACTCGTTGAGGCTGGCATCTGCGGAGATGAGAATGTTGCGCAACAGCACCGGCAGCGGCATCAGCTCCGAGTCGCTCAGGTAGAGGATGGGTGAGAAAAACTCGTTCCAGTGCGAGACGGCATAGAACAGACCGATGGTAAGCAGGATCGGTTTCGACAGGGGCAGGATCACCCGCAACAGGATCTGCAGGTCGCTGGCGCCGTCGATGCGCGCCGCTTCCTTGATCTCTTCGGGCAGTCCTTCGAAAAACGTCTTCATCACCAGCGTGTTGTACACGCTGATCGCGGTGGGCAGGATAACGGCGGGGAGCTTGTCGATCAGGTCCAGTTTCATCACGACCAGGTAGGTCGGCACCAGGCCAGCGCTGAAGAGGTAGGTGAACAAGATGAAGCTGACGATCAGCTTTCTTCCCGGCAACGAACGCGTCGACAATCCGTAGGCCAGCGGCACGGTGAGGAACAGGTTGAGGGCCGTGCCTGAGACAGTGATGATGGTGCTGATCATCGTGGCGCGCAGGAAGCGCGGCTGGGTCAACAGCTGCCTGTACGCGGCGGTCGACCACTCGGACGGGGGCAACAGCAACTGCACGCCGTCGCGGGTGTAGGTTTCGAGCGGCGTCACCGAGGCGATCAGCACTCGCCACAGCGGGATCAGGATGATCAATCCCATCAGTACGAGGAACAGGTTGATCAGCACCTGGAAACCCATCTCACTGCGCGATCGTATCGGCATGACAGATCCTCCTACCAGAGCCCCGTATTGGCGTAGCGCCGCGCCAGCGTGTTCGAGACCACGATCAACACCAGGCCGATGGCGCCCTTGAACAAGCCGACCGCGGTCGCGAGGCCGAATTGGAAGTCCAGGATGCCCTGCCGGTAGACCCAGGTGTCGATGATGTCACCGACGCTGTACACGGGCAGCGAGTAGAGCACGAAGACCTGGTTGAACCCGGCATCGAGGATGTGGCCCAGCCGCAGCAGGGTGACGAGCACGATCACGGGGACGATGCCCGGTAACGAGATGTGCCAGATGCGCTGCAGGTGGTTGGCGCCGTCTACCGCAGCGGCCTCGTAGAGCTCCGGGCTGATGCCCAGCAGCGCGGCCAGGTAGATGATGGTGCCCCAGCCGGTCTCCTTCCAGATGTCGGAGCCAACCAGGACGATGCGGAACCAATCGGGCGACGTGAGAAAGGCGATCGGCTGGCCACCGGCAGCCTTGATCACCTCGTTGATCAGGCCGTCGCCCGGGGAAAGCATCGCCAACAGGATGCCGAACACGATGACCCAGGAGAGGAAGTGCGGCAGGTAGGTGACCGTCTGCACCACGCTCCGTAGAGCCCGGATGCGCGTCTCATTGAGCGCCAATGCCAGGATGACGGCCATCGGGATACCCATGATGAGCTTCAGCAGGCTGAGCAGCAGCGTGTTGCCGATGAGTTGCTTGAAATAGAAGGAGTTGAAGAAGGTGATGAAGTGTTTGAACCCGATGAACGGGCTGCCTTCCACCCCGAGAAGTGGCTTGAAATCCTTGAAGGCGATCTGGGCGTTCCAGAGCGGCCAATACTTGAAGATGATGAAGTAGATCAGCGGCAGCGCGATCAGGACATACATCAGCCGGTGGCGCCACACGGCCCGCCACTTCTTCTTGACGCGCTCGGCCCGGGTAGGGGCGCCCTGCAGGTGGGTCCGGCCCGAAAACGAGGCGGATATCCCGCCGGTCGAGTGACTCATCGGTTAACTGTCTCCCTGAGGCAGTGCCCCGCCCGCCGCCGATGCGCCATCGGTGATGGCGCCATCACCGATGGCGCATCGGCCCACCGCGGCCACGAAATCCCCGTACATCAGCGCGTCGTGCAGGCAGACGCGATAGCCCGCCCCGGGATCCGCATCCTCCACTGGGCCGGAGATGTATGCGATCACCGGGATATCGCAGGTGGTGGGGTCGGCCCGCAATTGGCGCAACGCGGGCGGCTCAGCTGCGCCCGGCGAGTCGACTTCGAGCACGATGTATTGCGGGCGAATCCGGCGGGCAAGGTCCGCCACTGACCCATCGCCCGGCGTATCGATCGAGTGGAAACCGTATTCCTCGGCATAGCGTTGCATCAGGTAACGGATGTGAGGATCGCTGACTGCGATAATGATGCCCGCCATCTCCTGGCCCGCTCCTTCCCAATACATCCGGGACATCGCCTGTAAGATCAGTGTA
>CAZMIS010000433.1:0-3663 GCA_964566325.1 uncultured Anaerolineales bacterium | reverse complement strand
CCCGGTGTCGAGGGGACATCGGGAGTGCAAGCCAAGAGGACCAGGGCAACCGGGCAGGGCGCCCTGCCCCGGAGATCACGATAGGTGGCGATGCAAGCCGTCGCGATCCAGCACCGTGATCCGGGCGCGGCCCAGGCGTATCAGGCCGTCCAGTTGGAATCCGGCAAGACACCGTGCAACCACCTCGCGCGTCGTGCCCACTTCAGCCGCAAGATCGGCCTGGGTCAGCCGCACTGCATCGCCGTCCTGCTCCGTGTTCTCCAAGAGGGCCAGGATCACGCGCTCCGGCACCTTGTTGAACGAGAGCTGCGAAACGAGGGCGCTCAGGTGCGCCATGCAGTGGGCAGCACTCTCCCACGCGGCACGGCACAGCGTCCCGTCCTGGTGGATCAGCGCATCGAAGTCGGCCCGCTCCAACATCAGCACTGCACCGCTGTCAAGCCCGCGCGCGTCAGAGAGCGCTTGCTCGCCAAACGCCAGCATGCACAGCCCACCGCACGACTCCGACGTGGCGTTGCAGATGATCTGGCGGCGACCGTGTGGCGTCGCCTTGCCCATCTGGATGGATCCACGGAGCGGGAAAAGAACCATGCCTGCCGCCTGGCCATCCTGAAGCAGCATCGATCCGCTCTCGAATTGACGCACCAGGCCCCGTTCGAGGAGCATCTCCCGGGTGGCAGCACTGCAATTGCGGATGACGGGGTTTTCGCTTTCAGTGACTGCGATGTCGCCAATGTCCAATGACTCACCTCCTGACGTGTACAGCACGGCCACTGCCGCATATCGCCCTCGCACAGGCAGCGGCAACCTTGCTGGCCACGCGTCTATTCGATCTCTCCGGTCAGAATGGCCCGCGTCACTTCCCGGATGGCGCTGGTGATCTCGATCTCGCGCGGGCATGCCTCGGTGCAGTTGTAAATGGTCCTGCATCGCCAGACACCGTTGCCCTCCGCGAGGATGGCCAGCCGCACCTGGGCTCCGTGATCGCGATCATCGAAGATGAAGCGGTGCGCCTGCACGATGGCCGCCGGTCCAACGTAGCTCGCGTCGGCCCAGAAACTCGGGCAGGACGTCGTGCATGCCGCGCAGAGGATGCACTTGGTCGTCTCGTCGAAGCGGGCCCGTGCCTCCGGGCTCTGCAGCCGCTCCATGTAGGGCGGCGGATCGTCGTTGATCAGGAACGGCTGGATGGACCGGTATTGGCGCCAGAAGGGCTCCATGTCGACAGTCAGATCCTTGATGACCGGCAGCCCTCGCAGGGGTTCCACCACGATGTTCTTGCCCAGATCCTTCACCAGCACCTTGCAGGCCAGCCGATTGCGTCCGTTGATGAGCATGGCGTCAGAGCCGCAGATGCCGTGGGCGCAGGAGCGCCGAAAAGTAAGCGTGCCGTCCTGTTCGTCCTTGATGCTGACCAGGACATCGAGCACCCGGTCCCAGGGCTGTGCATCCAGGGTATACTCAGCCCAGTAGGGTTTGCGATCCTTTTCGGGGTTGAAGCGGCGGATCTTGACCTTAATGTTCATGGCGTGCCCCCACGGCTAGTAGACACGTTTGGCCGGCGCATGGAGGCCCAGCCGCACAGGCTTGTACTCAAGGCGAATCGAACCATCGGGCTGGCGGTAGGCAAGGGAGTGCTTGAGCCACTCATGGTCGTCTCGCTCCGGATAGTCCTCGCGCGCGTGCGCGCCGCGGCTTTCGGTGCGTGCCAGTGCCGCTGCGGCGGTCGCCTCGGCCAGGTCGAGCAGGCATCCCAGCTCCCAGGCCTCCAACAGCTCGGTGTTCCAACGCTGGCCCTTATCCATGATGGCCACGCGCCGGAAGCGCTCCTGGAGCGTTCGAAGCCTCTCCACCGCCTCGCCGAGGAGCTCCGCCGTGCGGAACACGCCTACGTTATCCATCATCATCGCGCGCAGGTCCTTGCGGATCTGCCCGGCAGTCTCGTCGCCCTCGTTGTGTCGCAGGTGTTCCAGCTGAGCGCGGGCGTCGGCTTCGGGGTCCGGCGGCAGCGCAGGCCACTCCGCACCGTTGGCGTACCCGGCGGCCTGCTGTCCTGCGCGGCGGCCGAAGACCAGGATGTCCACGAGCGAATTCGTGCCCAGGCGATTGGCGCCGTGAACCGAGACGCACGCCACCTCGCCGGCTGCATACAGGCCGGGCAGCGGCGAATTCCCGGCATCCACGATGACGCGGGCGTTATTGTCGGTCGGAATACCGCCCATGGCATAGTGAGCCGTGGGCTGGATCGGCATGGGCTGCTTGACAGGATCCACGCCGAGATAGGTGCGGCAGAAATCCGCGATGTCAGGCAGCTTCTTCTCGACATCCGCAGCGGTGATCCGGCGCGGGGTTCCGTCGAGGTTCTTGGTCCCGTCCTCTTCGAAGTAGCGGTTGACCGTCTCGGGGCGCACGTCGAGGTAGACGTAGTCCTCACCGTTGATCCCGCGGCCCTCCCGGATCTCCAGGTAGATGGCGCGGGAGACGACATCGCGCGACGCCAGGTCCTTCACCGTGGGCGCGTACGTGGGCATGAACCGTTCGCCTGCCCCGTTGATAAGGACGCCCCCTTCGCCGCGGACCCCCTCGGTGATCAGGATGCCCAGGCCCTTGATGCCCGTCGGGTGGAACTGGAAGAACTCCATGTCCTCCATGGGCACCCCGCGGCGATACGCGACCGCCGCACCGTCGCCCGTCAACGCGTAGGCGTTGGACGTGATCTTCCAGATGCGGCCGAAGCCGCCCGTGGCGATGACCGTGGCCTTGGCGTGGAACGTATGCAGCTCGCCGCTGTCGATGTTCACCGCGATGACGCCTGCCACCTGTCCCTGGTCGTTGATCAGCAGGTCCACCATCTGGTACTCATCGAAGAACGCGACGTTGTTCTTGATGCACTGCTGATACACGGTCTGCAGGATCATGTGGCCCGTGCGATCCGCAGCGTGACACGCGCGGCGCACCGGCTTCTTGGTGATGTTGTTGGTGTGGCCGCCGAAGGGCCGCTGGGCGATGCGCCCGTCCGGCGTGCGATCGAACGGCAGCCCCATGTGCTCCAGCTCGTAGACTGTCTCGACCGCCTCTTCGCACAGGATCTTCACCGCGTCCTGGTCAGCAAGGTAATCCGACCCCTTGATGGTGTCGAAGATGTGCCACTCGGGATGATCTTCTTCCAGATTCCCCAACGCCGCCCCGATGCCGCCCTGCGCGGTGCCGGTATGCGAACGCGTCGGATACAGCTTGCTGATCACGGCGGTCTTGGCGCCACGGGACGCATAGAGGGCGGCCATCAATCCGGCGCCCCCCGCCCCCACGACGATCACGTCAAAACGATGCAACATATCGGGAACACGCTCCTTTCGCGGAAGCGACCATCACCCGGCGAAGACGAAAACCAGGAACACCGCGCCGACCAGCACCAGCAGCCACAGAAACAGGAGCAGCGCCTTGACCCAGGCCAGCAGCAGCGGGCGGCGAATGTAATCCGTTGCGATCACGCGCAAACCATTGAACCCATGAGTAGCTGCCAGTGCCACCAAGAGGAAGCTGTAAGCCTGCCAGAAGGGGTTGGCGAAGTTCGGCGTCACCTCGACGGCCGTCGACTCCACATGGAATGAGATGGGAAAGAACGCCCAGCGCATCTGGGCCGCCATGTCCATGTTGCCGTAG
>CAZMIS010000432.1:0-3679 GCA_964566325.1 uncultured Anaerolineales bacterium | reverse complement strand
GCGGCGGTTGCGGTTGTCGAACAGGCTGGTGCCGCTGGCGTCGGAGTAGTCGGTCGTGGCCGCACCGGTCAGCCGGAACTTGATGTAGTCCTTGCAGGTGAAGGCGTGGCCGATGTCGCGCCAGATCTCCGGCCGGTGCCGCTTGAACCAGGTCAACAGCGCGGCGGGCTGCGCCGCGTAGATGTTGATCATGACGATGGGGAAGCCGGCATCCTGAACGCTGGGAGCACCGCCTGCTCGCGGCCGGCCCCACTCCCCGATGATGTCGCTCGCCCGGTTATCCATCGACGTCACGGACGGCCCCAGCGGTTGCCCGGCCTTGTCGACCAGGTAGAGGCCGTTGCCATGCGCGGCGTTGCCAATCCCGACGATGTCGCGCGGGTCGATGCCGGATCGCTCGATGGCGCCCCTGATGGCCTGCGCGGTGGTCTGCCAGACTGCCTCGCTGTCCCGCTCGACCCATGCCGCACGGGGATAGCTGAGTTCCACCTTGTGGCCCTGCACCGCGATCTCGCGGCCGGCAAGGTCGAAGATGGCCGCCTTGGAGACGGTCAGGCCGTTGTCGATGCCCATCAGGTACGATGCCATCATGCCTCCGTACGCCCGTCAGCCCTGGAACTGCCGGGACAACTGGTGATTGACCCCTCTCAGCGCCCCGTAGAGCTGCTTGTAGATGGGGTACAGTTCCGCGTACCGCCGCGCCGCCGCACCGTCTGCCTCGTAGCAGGCGCCCGGCCTGTGCACGTGCTGATACGCGTCCTCGTGGTCGCGGTAGAGCCCCACGCCGATGCCAGCCAGCATGGCCGCGCCCAATGGCGTGGCCTCGTCGATCTCCGGCGCCTCCACGGCCTTGCCGCAGATGGCGCCGACGATGTCGGCCTTGTTCTGCATCCAGAACCTGTTCTTCACGGCGCCGCCGACCACGACCAGCCGGTCGAACGGGACGCTCAGGTCGTCCCGCAGCGCGGTGAGCATGTCCGCGAACTGGTAGTCCAGCCCTTCGACGACCGCACGCAGCAGGTCGCCGCGGGTCGCGAAGCCATTGAGCCCGACGAAGGCGCCGCGCTAGAGCGGGTCGCCGATGGGGCATCCTGCGCCCGACATGTGTGGCAGGAACATGACGCCGTGCGCACCGACGGGCGCAGCCGCCGCTGAGGCCATCAGGCGGTCCCAGTCGACGCCGCCATGCTGCCGCTCGGCCTGTCCGGCCTCGACCCCGTACTCCCGTCGATACCATTCCAGCATGTCGGACGAGACGGCGCCGCCCCAGATGGCGTACAGGTCCCGGGCCACGTGCGCCTCGACCGTAACGCCCGTGCGCTGCGCCGCAGGAGTCAGCACCGGCGCGCGCGTCGCGGCCAGGACGATCTCCCACGTGCCACTGACGTCGAGTACGACGCCGGGCCAGCTCGCCCCCGCCGGCAGCGCGCCGCACAGGTAGTCGTGTCCGCCCAGCACCACGGGCGTGCCGGGCGCCAGGCCCGTCGCTGCCGCGGCGGCCGGCGTCACTTCGCCGAGCAGGGCGCCGCTGGGGCGCGCGTCGGGCAGCAGTCGCCGGTCGATCCCCGCCGCACCGATCAACTCGTCCGACCAGGCGAGGCTTTGCTGGTCGAACAGGAGCGTGCACGATGCCATGGTGTAATCCGTGGCCATCCTGCCGCACAGCATCATATTGACGTAGTCTTCGATCAACAGCCACTTGGCGGTGCGCTCGAGGATTTCCGGCTCGTGTTCGGCCATCCAGAGCAGGCGGAGGGCGGTGGAGAAGCGCCAGAGCGTGCTTCCGCCGATTGCGAACGTCCGCTCCGCGCCGATATTCCTGACCCACCAATCATATTGAGGCTGGGTTCGCGGGCAGTGCCAGCTGATGAAGGGGTAGAGCCAGTTGCCCCCTTCGTCGACAGGCACGCCGTCCATGCCCATGCCGGTGACGGCCACGCCCCTGATGCTGCGCGGGTCGTCGATCCGGGACACGGCCTCCTGCATCGCCGCAGCGCTGCCGCCCCAGATCTGGTCCGGCATCCAGACGGTCCACTCGGGGTGATCTGCGTGGGGATGCGCCTTCTCGGTCGGCCGCGACGCGCTCGCCAGCACGTTGCCGTGAAGGTCGTAGATGACCGCCTTCAAGGTCGTCGAACCGAGATCGATCGCGGCGAGCTTGTCCATCGTGTTACCTCAATCGCAGCCTGGCTGCCGGCGGAACCGGCGCCCCTCAGTACACGCCCTCGGCGCGCACCGTCTGCAGCAGGGCCAGGTAATTCTCGGGCTTCACCCCTGAATGGATGCTGTTGCTCGATGAGCAGATGTAGCCGCCCCCGGGCATGCCCGCCCGCAAGGCCTGGCGGGTTGCCTCGGCAGTCTCGTCGGGCGTCCCGAACGTCATCAGGTGCGCGCAGTCGACGTTGCCCTTGATGGCGATGCGGCCGGCGATCCGCTCCTTGACGGCGGCGAGATCCATGCCAGCCTGGGGGTCGATGGGATCCAGGCAGTCGATCCCGGAATCGACGAGCAGGTCGAAGATCGGCCACAGGTTGCCGTCGGTGTGCTTGATGACGTGGAGGCCCAACTCCTTGTACCCGCGCATCACCCGGCAGAAGCCGGGGTAGAAAAGGGCGCGGAAGTGCCTGGGCGACATGAACGGGCCGGTGTTGCTGGCGATGTCATCGCCGGTGTAGACGAACTCCGCGCCGCGTGACACAATCTCGCGCGCCAGCTTCAGATTGAGGTCGACGGACAGGTCGACCAGTGCCGTGACCAGCTGCGGCTCGGCCACGATGGCCATCAGCAGGTTCTCCATCCCCATGAGATAGCGGGGCAGGGAGAACACGTCGTTCAGGTGCACGATGACCGCGTGCGTCTCGCCGTAGATGGCGAGCGCCTGCTCGATCGCTGTGTAACGCAGCGCTTCGCAAGGATCGGGTGGCGTATAGCGCTCGAAGTCGGCCATCGTCGCGATGGGCGAGGCGACCTCGATGCCGTGCTCCTCCTGCGTCACCTGCCCGATGTAGCCCCACTCGCTGAGGTAACGGCCATCGGGCAGCGGCGACTTCCTGAAGATGGGGTCGACCAGTACCGCGTCGTGCCCCATCCGAACGGCAAAGTCGTTATGATCGGTGCAGCCTGGCAGAAGTGCGTCGCGCACCCGGCGATCGACCAGCCACTCGAAATGCGGGACCCGGTCCGGGACCTGTCGCCTGAGCACGCGAAGGACTCGCTCCTTCGCTGTCAATTCGGCGGTCCGGTCGGGGCTCATGCGTGCTCCTGGCTAACGCTGGCCGTAGATGTTGCGGTAAAGATCGCCCGTGAGGGCCAGTTGCTCCTGCGTGAGCAGGATCGGGTCACCGAGCAGCGATGCCAGGTGAACGGTGCGCGCGATCTCCTCGACCTCGACGGCCATCTTGGCGGCCTGCTTCGGCGAGTCGCCGATCGTGAACACACCGTGATTCTGCATGAGGACCGCGCGCTTGTCGCCGATGGCTCGTACGATCTCGGCGCCGATCTCCGCGCCGCCGATGGCCGCAAAGCCGCCCACCGGGATCTCGCCGCCCAGCATGGCGCACGCGGTCATGCAGGCCGGGATCGGCCGGCCGAGGACGGCGAAGCTGGTCGCGTACGCGGAGTGGGTGTGCCCGATGCCCCAGACATCCGGCCGGCGCGAGTAGACATAAAGATGCGTCTC
>CAZMIS010000431.1:0-3680 GCA_964566325.1 uncultured Anaerolineales bacterium | reverse complement strand
GGTGGTTCCTGGCTGGGCTCTTCGCGCAGAGAACCGCGGCGCCGCACCTGGTCTTCAAGGGCGGCACCTGCTTACGAAAGTGTTACTTTGCCGACTACCGTTTCTCGGAGGACCTGGATTTCACCTTGCCGCATGCCTGGCCGATCGAAGCGTTGACCGAAACGCTGGAAGAAGTTCGGGCCTGGAGCCTGGAGGCTGATGGCCCGGACTTCGGGGCGGCCCCATTGCGCCTGGAGGTGGTCAACGACGAATATGGCCTTGAATCGTATCAGGCCCGGGTATACTATCGTGGACCGCTGCGGTGGGGTGGTCCACCCCGTGCGATTCAGCTTGACGTAAGCCGCGGCGAACCTCTGCTTTTCCCCATCACGACGCGTGCGTTGTACCATCCCTATTCTGACGCCAGCCAACTGCCGCCCGTCGCTATTCCGTGCTACGACCTTGCCGAGATGCTCACGGAGAAACTGCGCGCTATTTCAGGCCAGCGCCGATTTGCCATCTCGCGTGATATCTACGATATTCATCACCTGATTGGCCAGGACGTTTCCCTCGCAGCTATGCGCCAGGCGCTGCCGGCAAAGCTGGCGGCCAAAGGCCTGCCGCCCGACATAATCTCAGCAGCCGCCCTGGCACAACGCCGGGCTGTCTTCGAGACCGACTGGGAGCGCCGCCTGGCGCACCTCTTGCCTCCGCAACAACCGGTGACCTTCGACGCGGCGTGGCAGAGCGTGGTGAAACTGGTCACTGCACTGCAGCCGCTGGATGCAAACCCAATCAGTAGCTCCAGGTGATGATGCGTTTTGCACCCAGGATGGCCGCCATGATCGGCTGCCTGTGGCTGCAGCCGCCGCCTCGCGGGGTGCGGTGTGTGTCCTAGAACCCCAAGCCCCGTTCCTTCAGGCTGACCCACCGCTGCTGGCCGATCACCAGGTGGTCGAGCACGTCGACGCTGAGAATCTTTCCGGCCTCGACGATCTGGCGCGTGACGTGCACGTCCTCGGGCGAGGGGGTCGGGTCGCCGGAGGGGTGGTTGTGCGCCACGATGACCGCGGCCGCGTTCATGCGGATGGCCTCGCGGAAGAGCTCGCCCACGCGCACGACGGCCGTGTTGACCGAGCCGACGTACACCGTGTGGATCTTCAGCACGTGGTTCTTGCTGTCCATGATCACGGTGCGCAGGTGCTCCTGCTCCAGCGGGGCCATGTCCAGCATGAGCAGGTTGGCCGCGTCCGCGGGCGATTTGACGGTGGGGCGCTCGTGCGGTGCGGCGACGATCAGTCGTTTGCCCACCTCCAGGGCCGCCTTCAGCTCGATCGCCTTCGCGGGACCGATTCCCTTGACGGTGACCAGCTCCTCGATGGGCGCCTGGACCAGGCCGGCGAGGCCGCCGAAGCGGGTGAGCAGCCGGTGGGCGAGCATGATGACGTTCTCGTCCGTGCTGCCAACGCGCAGGATGATGGCGAGCAGCTCTGCGGTGCTGACCGCGGCCGGCCCATAGTGCAGGAGCCGTTCGCGCGGGCGCTCGCCTTCGGGGAGCTCTTTGATCGTCGGGTAGTACTCGGTGTTGGCATCGTTGGGTGGCATGACGGTTGCTCCTGGCGGGCTGGCGCAGGTTTGGGTCAGTGCTTGAAGCCGATGGTGCGATCGCTGGCTGCGAAGCCCGGATCGCCCGCCACGTGCACCTCGCCGAATTTCTCCTCGTACTTGGTCAGGTTCTCCTGTAAGGCGCGCAACAGGAGCTTCGCGTTGAGCGGGGTCATCACCACGCGTCCCAGCACCTTCGCCTTCGGGACGCCCGGCAACAGCCGCGCAAAATCGATGACGATCTCTGACTGCGAGTGGCTGATGATCGCGAAGTTGCTGTAGATCGCGTCGAGATCGGCGGGCAGCTCGATGTTGATCTGCGGCTGGTTCTGTGGCGGCTGTTGTGCCATGTGGGCCTCCGGTGGGGTAGTCTGGTGGCAGTCTAGCGCATGTGCGACAGGGCGTCAATGTGCACTGCGCGGAGTCGGAAACGCCAAATGTAGCGATTTCTTAGCCGCATAGACCGCAGAGCGCCCAGTGACAAGGAAGGAACTGCAACTTCTGACCCCATCTCTTAGACCTCTGCGGCAGAAGGTACCGGCCGCGCCCTTGGAACTCCTGACGCGGAGTGGAGACAGTGGAAATAAACGTAGAGACGTAGCAGGCTACGTCTCTACAGCGCATCACAGCGGGGGCTCGTTAGAACGGCAGGTCATCCTCGTGCGTCGGGAAGTCCTCGCCGCCCGGTCCGCCGGCCGGAGCCGGTCCGCCGCCCTCGTCGCGGCCGCCGCCCAGGAACTTCAGGTTGGTAGCGGTCAGCTCCAGGGAGGCACGCGGGTTGCCTTCCCGGTCCGTGTACGCGGAGGCGTCGATGTCGCCCTCAACCAGGACCAGCCGGCCCTTCTTGAGGTACTGCGCGGCCAACTCGGCCGTCTTGCGCCAGCAGGTGACGCGGAACCAGGTGGTCTTCTCTTGTGACTCACCGTTTTGGTTGGTCCATTTGCGGCTGGTGGCGATGCTGAAGCTTGTGACGGGGACGCCGCTGGGGGTGTAGCGCATCTCGGGGTCCCGCCCGAGGTGGCCGATGACCACGGTCTTCTGGTACATGTGCGTGTGCTCCTTCAAATTACTCGGCGCGAAATCAAGGTCGCATGCATGGTCTGCCATCGAAACCAGTTCTCATTTTACCCGTTCGCAGCCAAAAGTCAAGATAGACGAACGCATGTTCACGTTATTCGGGACGCAGCAGCGTCACCGCGGTGGGGTCGAGGCTCAGGGTCAACGGCTCGCCGGCTGCGGGCACGTCTTCGTCCGTTGCGGATGCCTCGCAGGTGAGAACCACCCCGTCGCTGTGCTCCGTCCGGATAAGGTAGTAGCTGCCCCGGAAGGAGGCGGAGATCAGCCGCCCCTGGAGCAGGTTCTCCCCGCGTTCGCCCGCGGGCCGGACATCGGCGGCCTCCGGTCGCACGAGCAGCGACACGGACTCGCCCACGGCGAAACGCTCTGCGACATCGGCGGCCACGAGATCGCCGAGCACGGTGTGCGCGCGATAGGCGTACGGCGCCGGCCCGGCGTGGGGACCCTCGCGGGCGGGTCCCAGCACCGTCGCGTCGAGCAGGTTGCGAAAGCCCAGGAACCGGGCGACGTAGGACGTCCGGGGATAGCGGTAGACGGTCGCGGGCGTGCCATCCTGCTCGATCCAGCCACCTTCGCCGTTCTCGGGCCGGGCGCGCATGATCAACACGCGGTCGGACACGGCGAAGGCCTCCTCCTGGTCGTGCGTCACGTAGAGTGCGGTCACCCCGACCTGCTTCAGGATGGCGCGGAGCTCGTTCATCAGCTGCTCGCGCAGCGAGCGGTCCAGCGCCCCGAGCGGCTCATCGAGCATCAGAAGCTGCGGCCGCGGGGCCAGGCTGCGTGCCAGCGCCACGCGCTGCTGCTCCCCGCCGGAAAGCTCGATCACGCGGCGGCGCTCGTAGCCCTCAAGGGCCACCAGTGCCAGCACCTCCTGCACCCTGGCCGCGATCTCCGCGGCCGCGACGCCCTGCATCCGCAGCCCGAACGCCACGTTGGCAAAGACGTTCATGTGCGGGAAGAGCGCGTAGTCCTGGAACACGAAGCCGAAGTTGCGGCGATGGACCGGAACATCGCGCAGG
>CAZMIS010000430.1:0-3687 GCA_964566325.1 uncultured Anaerolineales bacterium | reverse complement strand
CGCCTCTCCTCACCCCGAAGGTGAGCTCCGCAGCCCGCGGGCGCGGTGACTTCTGAGGTCACTTTCGGGAGGCGGCAAACCTCGCTTGCAAGACGCGTGACAACCCGTTCGAGCGAACCGCGAGAGGTCGGCAGCGATTGGCACCGACGGGCAGACGCGAGGTAGAAGGCGGCGGCTGAACGGCGGGCCCGTGGGGTCGTTTGTGCACCTGGTTGGTGACCAGCTCGGAGTGGCAGCGCGACTCCGGGAATCACCGTTCCAGGAGGTTCGCCCGTGGCAGCACAGCCCCGCACTGACCGGACCGCACCGCTACGGGTCGGATCGCTGTTCTCCGGCTACGGCGGACTTGACCTCGCCGTAGAGGAAGTCTTCGGGGCACGGACGATCTGGTTCTCCGAGATCAACGAAGCTGTCGCCCGAGTCTTCTCCCACCACTGGCCCGACGCCCCGAACCTCGACGACATCACCACCATCGACTGGAACACCGTGCCACCGGTGGACATCCTCTGCGGCGGATTCCACTGCCAGGACGTTTCCACGGTCGGGAAGATGGCCGGCCTGAAACCCGGCACACGCTCCGGCCTCTGGGCACACATGGCCGCCGCGATCGACGCGCTGCAACCCGAGTGGGTCGTGATTGAGAACGTACGCGGGCTGCTCTCCGCACCCGCAAGCCGCGCAACCCTCGAAGGAGACGACAATGAGCAACGCAACCACGGAGATGCAACCCCCACCGGTGCAACCCCTCGCGGTGTGGAACCCGACCCTTGGTATCTGGGAGAAACCGCACCTCGACCTCTTCGGGCAGCAGGAGCAGTTCTGGGAGACCTGGCCAACCTCCGGCATGACGCGCAATGGATCGGTTTACCCGCTTCCTCCATCGGCGCACCCCACCCTCGATATCGCGTTTTCATCATCGCCCACCGCACTCTTCCGAACCCCACTCGCCTCGGACGCTTCCCGTGGAGGCGAAAGTCTCCAGCAGGTGAAATCCAGGCGCGGGACGATCGCGCTCAGTCACCAGGTCATCGACCTGGCGCTCCACGGGCCCGCCGGTTTCCCCAGGCCGGAGGAACCGGAGACCCTGTGGAGTCTGATCGGGCAGTTCTTCAACGATGGGGAAAGTACGCCGAAGCTGTGAGTCGGTGGGAACAGATCATCGATCGACCTGCACCCGCTCCGGCGTTCCTCAATGAGGCGACCGGTCCGCGCCCTGCGCCGGAATTTGTGGAATGGCTTATGGGTCTACCGCAGGGATGGGTCACGGATTTGAGTCATGGCCTCACCACGAACCAAAAACTTGCAGCCCTTGGGAATGGTGTTCTTCCAAGAAAGGCAGTTCTTGCCCTCGAGAGTCTCCGTAATGCCTTCCTGCGCCCCAGGATTGTGTGCGACCGATCTGCCATTTCAGTTCGTCCGCGCTGACCGAGGAGGCCGAGGGATACCGATAGCGACCATGACGATTCCAAGCAAGAAGACTGAGATTCTCGCGATGGACCAGAGGCTTGACCTAAGTCAAGGCCGAATCACTTCCTGGCCGGTATTCTCAATCGCAATGACCGGGAAACCCCTGATTATGCGCCCAGTTCAAGGCAAACCGAAAGGATCAATCGTGACTAATGCTTCTGACACCACCCACACTCTTCTACGTGCCGAGGGGTTCTCGTGCCCATCGTGCGTCACAAAAATCGAGAAACAGGTCGGCAAGCTTGACGGCGTCGAAAACGTGACGGTGCATTTCGCGTCAGGGCGTGTTGAAATCGATCACGACGAGACGAAGAGTTCAGTCGGCGATCTGATTGCTGCTGTCGATAAGGCCGGCTACAAGTCGAAGGCCTCCGCCTTCTAGCGGTTGACCTGTACAGGCAATAATGCACCTCATCACCTGACTCGAAAGGCAGCACACTCGTGAACGCGTTCCGTAAGTGGCGGTATGGCAACTGGTTCATTCCGGTTGTTTCGGGCCTCCTTATTCTCGTCTCGTTCGGCATCGAGAGCCTCCTCGGCGACACCTGGAATATCACGGTCGGCCCGCAGTGGTGGATCGACGCAGGTGAACACGCCCACGGATCGGGCCACGAGTTCACCCTCGCGAACACGTTCATGCTCGCCGCCGCGATTGTCGCCGGGTACGGCATCGTCGTGAAGGCACTGCGAGCACTGATGGTGAAGTTCATCAGTATCGACCTGCTGGTATCGATTGCAGCGATCGGCGCGACACTCATCGGAAACTTCTGGGAAGCCGCCGCCGTGACGTTCCTCTTCGCGATCGGGCACGCCCTCGAGTCGGGCACGATGAACAAGACCCGCGCAGCGCTTGCTGAACTGGTCGCGGTGGCCCCCGACGTGGCCGTCGTGATGCGTGACGGTGAGCAGGTCGAGGTCGCAGCTCATCAGGTGCGCATGGGCGAGATCGTGCTCGTGAAGAACGGGGCGAAGGTTCCCGTCGATGGGCAGGTCGTATCCGGCACGGGAGCGATCGACGAGGCATCGATCACGGGTGAGTCGATCCCGGTCGAAAAGACGAAGTCAGATCACGTGTTTGCGGGCACGATCTCGCGGGGCGGATTCCTACAGGTCATGGCGACCGGCATCGGAGCCGACACGACGCTCGCGCGCATCATTCACCGTGTCGAAGAAGCGCAGGATGCGAAAGCGAAAACGCAGGCATTCATCGACCGATTCTCGAAGTGGTACACGCCCGCGGTGATGGTACTCGCGCTTGCGGCGGGCCTCATCTCTGGTGACGTAGTGCTCGGCCTCACGTTGCTCGTGATCGGTTGCCCGGGCGCGCTCGTCATCTCGATTCCCGTGGCGATCGTAGCGGGAATCGGCCGCTCGGCCCGCAACGGGATTCTCATCAAGGGCGGCGAGTACCTCGAAACCTCGGCCAAGATCTCGGCCGTCGCAGTCGATAAGACGGGGACTCTCACCGAGGGCCGCCCGGTACTCACCGACATCGTTGTGCTCAATCCTGAAGCGGATCGGCGCGAGGTGCTTCGCTGGGCAGCCGCCGCAGAAGCAGGGTCCGAGCACCCACTTGCCCGCCCGATCCTCGACACCGCACGAGAAGAAGGAGTGGCCCCCGAGGGCCTTCCGGGATCGGTCACACCGGTCGTGGGCAAGGGGATCGTGGCCGACACTCACGGCAAGCGGGTACTCATCGGTAACGTGCCGCTGCTCGAACAGTACGGGATCGTGAACGACGCGGGGGCGGCTGTGGCTGCGAACAAACTGGCAGCGGCAGGCAAGACCCCCATGATTGTCGCGGTCGATGAGAGCGTGCTTGGCGTAATCGGTGTCGCAGATACGATCCGCGAGGATGCCCCCGAGATGATCAGGCGCTTGCACGCTAGCGGGGTGCAGAAGGTGGTGATGCTCACCGGAGATACGCGCCTTGTCGCCGAAGCCATCGGTGAGGCGGTCGGTATCGATGAGATCCATGCTTCGTTGCTACCCGAGGACAAGCTCGACGCTGTCGCGCGGTTGCAGCGCGAGGGGCACACGGTCGCGATGGTGGGCGACGGCGTGAACGACGCCCCGGCCCTCGCGACCGCCGACATTGGTGTTGCCATGGGTGCAGCGGGCTCAGCGGTGGCCGTGGAGACGGCAGACATTGCCCTGATGGGCGACAACCTCTTGAAACTGCCCGAAGCAATCAGCCTCGCCAAACGCACCGTGAACGTC